>DATGWX010000306.1:0-1732 GCA_035299275.1 Bacteroidia bacterium | reverse complement strand
TGTTTGTTGTTGCTCATGTTTTATACAGATAAACTTTTGATGTAGCTGTATATGGCATACTGAGCTCTGATTGGGTTTTTATTGTCTTGTGTTTTGTAGTGATTGCTTTGTGATTTGTCAATGATACGTGCTTTGCAGTTATCTTTCAGTTGAATATTGATGATGTCTTTTATCTGTTTCTGAATACTGCGGTCATAAATGGGGAAAGCTACTTCAATGCGGTTGTTCAAGTTGCGTTGCATCCAGTCGGCTGAGGAGAGAAACATTTTTTCTTTGCCTTCATTACCGAAAATATATACTCTGGCATGTTCCAGATAACGGTCAATGATGCTGATAACTTCAACATTTTCACTCAGCTTTTTTACTCCTGGTACTAAACAACATACCCCACGAATAATCAGTTGGATTTTTACTCCGGCACGGCTGGCATCGTAAAGTTTTTTTATCATTACTTCATCTACCAGTGAGTTCATTTTTAAAATGATGGAAGCGGGTTTGCCGTGTTTAGCCAGTTTTATTTCGTTCTCCACCAGTTTAAGGAATTCATTTTTCATGCTGATGGGCGCAACCAGCAGATGCTTGAATTTGTAGTGGTGTTCAGGGTTAGAAAGCAGGTGAAACATGTGAGCCACTTCTTCGGTGAGTCGTTTGCTTTTGGTAAGCAGTCCATGGTCGCAATACAAACGAGAGGTAACACCATTGTAATTGCCGGTACCCAAATGTGCATATTTCACCATGCGGTTGTTTTCTCTGCGGTAGATGAGGCATATTTTGCAGTGCACTTTTTGTGAGGGTTTACCAAACAGAACAGTTGCACCGGCTTCCTGTAATTTATTTGCCCAATAGATGTTGTGTTCTTCATCAAAACGGGCCTGTAGTTCCATTAGCACCGTAACTTTTTTGCCATTTTTCACCGCATTAATCAAGGCATTACACACGTTAGATTGTTTGGCCACACGATATAACGTAATCTTGATTTCTGATACAAAAGGATCAATCGCAGATTCACGCAACATACGAATAACATAATCGAATGTTTGGTAGGGGTGATGCAGTATGTAATCACGTTTGCTGATGGCATCAAACATTACCCGTGTATTGTCAAGCGATAGTACGTTTATCTGAGGCAGGGGTTCATAGCTCATGTGAGATTTACCCACTTTAGGGAAATCCATAAAATCTTTGAAATTGTGGTAACGCCCTCCGGGGATAAGACTTTGTTTGGTAAGCTTAAGTTTGTTAATCATAAAGCCCAATAAGTCCGTTGGCATTTCTTCATCAAACACAAACCGAACCGGTGCTCCTTTTTTTCGTTCTTTCAAGCTCTTCTCAACCTTTTCAATATAACTTACTGCAAAGTCATTGTCAATGGTGAGTTCAGCATCGCGTGTGAGTTTGATGGTATAAGCCTCGTAGGTATCGTAATCAAAAATGGAAAATATTTTATCCAGTGAAATGCGGATAACGTCATCCAATAAAATGATATAGGTTTTGTTGTTATCAGATGGCAGAATATAGAAACGGTTGACTACGTTGGTAGGAACTTCAATGATGGCATATTTGGGTTTAAGTGCACCATTTTGCTTACTCATTTTTATAGCTAGGTAAATGGACTTGTCCCGCAGAAAAGGAAATTCAGCTTTAGGGTCCAGTATAACGGGGAATAGGTATGGCGCAACACCCGTTTTATAATACTGTTGCGCAGCAGCTAGTTGGTCAGGGGTTAGCTCTT
>DATGWX010000305.1:0-1582 GCA_035299275.1 Bacteroidia bacterium | reverse complement strand
CTGTTAGAAGCCATCCGCTCATATCTTTTAGAAAGAAACTGTTTGCTTACGGAAGAAGCCGATGTTTCAGCTATCACTCGCTCAGGAAGTGCTTGGCATTACAATAACATTAGCTGCGATGGAATTATCTTTTGTGAAGGGCACCACGTTAGGCAAAACCCCTTCTTCACTTTTTTGGATATGCGGGCAGTAAAGGGTGAAATTATTACGTTACATGCGCCTGAACTAAAACTCCGACACATTATCAAACAGCAAAACTGGATCATTCCGGTGGGTAATGATTATTACAAAGTAGGCGCCACCTTCGACTTTAACCACGTAAATAACCAGCCCACACCCGAAGGGAAAAAACAACTCACCGATGTGTTTGAGAGATTTTTCACCGTGCCTTTTACGGTGGTGAACCATAAAGCAGCCATTCGCCCTGCTATGCATGACCGCAGACCAGTGATGGGCGAGCACCCCACACACAAAGGCCTGTTCCTGTTTAATGGTATGGGGGCTAAGGGGGTTACTCTTGTACCCTATTGGAGCAAATGTTTCTTAACCCACCTCTCCACAGGTCAACTTATACCTAAAGAAGTGAGTGTTAACAGATTTGTGGATTAAAACTTTGTTACGGTAATATTATTATACATATTTTGCTGTGATTTGAAAATCCGGGTAATCATATTACTATTCCTTTTCTGCTGTTGCAGTCTGCTAAAAGCAGCCGATACTGTTGACGTTTATCACTTACTTCTATCTGATACAACAGCCATTGATAAACGCCTTGTTAATTACGGGCTTATATGCGACAACTACGTTAAACGTAAATCAGACAGTTCTTTGTTTTATATTAACAGCTACCTGAATCTTGCTTTGGCTAATCACCAAATGAGTCATGTGGCCAACTCCTATTTCTTCAGAGCAAAGTACCACATGATTTCAGGAAGAAAGACCGATGTAGCAGAAAACTTTTTTGAGTCTTTATCCATTTATGAACAGCAAAATGACAGCTTTGGTATAGCCAAGGTAACTATTGCATTGGCGCGTTTAAATCATCAGGAACAAAATTTTGTAGAAGCCATTAACTACTATAAAAGAACCTGGGATATATATGAACGGCTCAAAAACGGGCACTGGTTGCATCATACACTCAATGAGTTAGGGGCACTTTATTACAAGCAACAGGAATTTGAGCAGGCACGTTATTATTTTTATATCGCACTTAAAAACAACATCCGGTTTGGTCAACAGCAAGCAGCGGCTAGCTCCATTAATAATATCGCTCTCACCTATTCAAATCAAAACAATTTTCAAAAAGCACTTAATACATTTCTCCTTTCACTGAAAATTAGTAAGCTATCACATGACAACGTAATGGTTGCTAATGTACTTGGGAACATTGGCCGTTTATATAAGAAAGTCAGAGAAAACGATAGTGCCTTGTACTACATCAGCACCTCGTTGATGCTGGAAACTAATCTGCGCAATATTGAAAACACCATGATTTGCTACAACGATATTGCAGAGATACAACTGGCAAAAGGGCAACATGATTCAGCAAAAAGTAACCTCGATACTGTTTTCATGCTATTGA
>DATGWX010000304.1:0-2203 GCA_035299275.1 Bacteroidia bacterium | reverse complement strand
TTTTCATCTGTTTCCTGTTGTTGTTGAACTTTAAAATAAATGGAAGTCTGGTTACCAAATATTTTGGTAAAACCTTTTACATCTTCTCCGCTCCACCCGGTATTCATTTCACCATAACTCCCGAACTCAGGTGACATAAGGTCAAATGCCGATTCAATACCTGATACTGTAAAGCGATACGGATGTAACTGTAACATTACTTTACCTGTAACGTGTTGCTGCGTATCTTCCATAAACTTCTCCATATTACGCATCACAGGATCGAGAAATTGCCCTTCATGCAGCCAATTGCCATACCAATCAGATAGCTGATCTTTCCAATACAATTGCCATTTGGTCAGCACATGTTTTTCGAGTGCATGATGAGCCTTAATCATAACCAATGCCGCAGGCGCTTCAAATCCTACGCGTCCTTTTATACCAATGATGGTATCGCCCACGTGAATATCCCGACCAATTGCATAAGCGCCTGCCAACTTATTCAAGTACACTATTGCATCAACCCGTGAATCAAATTTTTTATTGTTAATGCCCATCAACTCTCCTTTCTCGAAATACAGCTCTATGTAAGTGCCCTCATTCTTTTGCAACTGATTGGGGTATGCTGATTCCGGCAAACTGAGGTTGGAAGTAAGCGTTTCTCTGCCTCCTACCGAAGTGCCCCAAATACCTTTGTTAATGCTGTATGCCGCCTTCTCAAAATTCATTTCCACTCCATGTTGCTTCAGGTATTGAATCTCTTCCTCCCGTGAAATTTTATTATCACGAATAGGCGTGATAATCTCCGATTCGGGGGTGATAATCTGAAACACCATATCAAAACGCACCTGATCATTTCCTGCACCTGTACTGCCGTGTGCAATAGCTGTTGCCTCAATTGACTTTGCGTACCGCGCTATGCACATGGCTTGTAAACTACGCTCAGCACTCACTGAAAGCGGATAAGTGGTGTTCTTTAATATATTCCCGAACAAGAGGAAGCGAATTATTTTCTCATAAAACTCTTCCTTGGCATCAATGCAGGTAAAAGAACTTACACCTAATTTTTCTGCATGAATTTTTACTGCTGCAATTTCATCTTCGTCAAATCCACCGGTATTCACCAATACTGCGTGCACCTCATAATTCAGCTCTTCACGAAGGTATATAGCACAATAAGTGGTGTCTAACCCACCACTAAAGGCCAGTACTATTTTTTTCTTTTCGTTCATATGTATGTTTCTTTTTCTCTCTGAAGGATGTAATAAAACTGAGTTGTTTGATGTGCATGAAACGCTCGTAGAGCTTTGATTTCCGGGCAAACTCCCAGGTCTTTTTCGGCTGAACTTTTTCAGCAGACGGTTCATACAGCATAGCCGTACAAAGACAATTTTTGCGTTCTTTGCTTATCAGAATTTCATAGTTAATGCAGCTGGTACAGCCTTTCCAGAAAGCATCATCAGTAGTAAGTTCTGAATACGTTACCGGTTCATAACCCAACTCTGAGTTAATTTTCATCACTGCCAAACCGGTGGTAAGTCCGAAAATTTTAGCTTCGGGATATTTACTGCGGGAAAGATCAAATATTTTCTCTTTAATCCTTTTTGCCAATCCGCTCTTGCGAAACTCAGGTGCTACAATTAAACCCGAGTTGGCCACATACTCGCCATGTCCCCAGGTTTCAATATAACAGAAGCCAGCCCACACACCACTTTTAGTGAGTGCGATAACCGCTTTACCTTCCGTCATTTTTTGTGCGATGTAATCAGGTGATCTTTTGGCGATACCTGTCCCTCTTGCTTTGGCAGAAGCTGCCATCTCATCGCATATCTGTTCTGCCAATGGTACGTGTTGCTCTGTTGCCACACACACCACAAAACTGTGTTGCATAAGCTAAATACACTTTTGTCATGCGGTTATGTCAACCACACAACGGTTAATAATAAAAAAATAATGGGGCTAAGGATTCTCTCTGCGTAAGAAAGAAATATTATCTGTACGCTATCAGCGTCTATTGCAAAAAGCGATTGCAGGGGTGAAGAAAACTATTCCTCTGGGAATAGAAAACAAGGACAGCGCAACTTTGAAAAAGCCGGTGGCGCTATGCATAAGAGTCAACTTGTTTTTTTTCATTTCTTTTGTTCGAGAATGAAGGATTAAAAAATTAAGGGTGCAAAGGAGATGAAAAAGTTAAAAAAATGCAAGGATTATTTTAGTCAGATAA
>DATGWX010000303.1:0-1526 GCA_035299275.1 Bacteroidia bacterium | reverse complement strand
CAGCTTGTGGTAAAAACATGAGTAAAGAAACCTTTGATACATTGGGTCACCAGAAGGAAACCAATTATGCCCTGAGAGCTGATATGACCCGTGAAGAATTTATTAAAGAAGTTATTACCGGTTTAATGCCTCCGCCTGCTTATTTCCCTAAAAACGTAATGATGAACATACAAGGGTATGACAGCATTAAAGACGTGCTTGAAAGAGGAACACAGGCATTAAGTCCTGAAGCATTTGAAGCAGCAGCCAATGAAACCGGAGCACTTATTCTGGATACACGAAAGGCGCAGGAGTTTGCCAAAGGTTTTGTACCCAACTCTATCAACATTGGTATTGACGGCAACTTTGCTCCCTGGGTGGGCGCTTTAATTCCCGATATTAAACAGGAGATATTGATTGTTGCTGAAGCAGGACGTGAAGAAGAAATAGTAACCCGTTTGGCCCGTGTGGGATATGACCATGCCATCGGTTACCTCAAAGGTGGTTTTGATGCCTGGAAAAATGCAGGTAAAGAAACCGACAGCATTCCTACCGTTAGTGTAGAAGAGTTTGCAGCAGCCGAAGTTGCCAACCCCGATATCAATATTCTGGATGTAAGAAAACAATCCGAGTACCTTTCAGAGCATATTGTAAATGCTGAAAATGCCCCATTGGATTACATAAACGAAAGCATGTTGAAGGTGGATAAAAACAAAACCTACTATGTGCATTGCCAGGGTGGTTACCGCTCCATGATTTTTGCTTCCACATTAAAAGCACGCGGTTATGATAACCTCATTGATGTAGACGGTGGTTTTAAAGCCATCAAAGATTCAGGGAAGTTTAAGGTAACGGAATACGTTTGTCCTTCCACATTATTGTAAGTTCAACTTTTATTAATACCGATTATGTTTAATTCACTTTTTAAAAAACCATACGAAGATCTAAACGGAACAACTTTCAAACAAACATTTGAAAGTACACCGGGTGCAGTGTTGCTGGATGTGCGTACACCAATGGAATTTGACGCTGGCAGCATTCCGGGAGCAGTTAATATGGATATCATGGGATACGATTTTCAGGATGAGGTAGCCAAGCTGGATAAGAGCAAAACCTATTTTATCTATTGCCGCAGTGGCAACCGCAGCGGGCAGGCTTGTGCCATTATGAGTGAGATGGGTTTTACCACCTACAACCTTTCAGGAGGCATTGGTGCCTGGCCTTTTAATTAAAACTTTGCAACAGTTCATCACCCGGTGAACTGTTGTTTGACCTTTATAAAACAAACTGACAATGGAAAAAATACTAGTACCGGTTGACTTCAGCGACATCTCTGCATACGGCAGTAGTCTGGCTGTGAAAGTGGCGGCACACTTACATGCCGAGTTACACTTTATTCACGTGGTTCCTTTGCCCTCGCACGTGTTATTAACTCCCGAAGGTGAAATATTTGAAGACGGAGATTTTGACACGAGTATTCCTAAAAAGCGGAAGGAAGAAGCCGAACTGCAAATGAAAATCTGGGTAGAGAAATATTACCCCACAGC
>DATGWX010000302.1:0-3009 GCA_035299275.1 Bacteroidia bacterium | reverse complement strand
GGCCAATCAGGCGCTTACCTATGCACAAGCCAAATGGGAACGTCCGTTATTGTTTGGAAAGCTGTTGAAATTTGAAAAAGATTCTTTGCTGCCGGGTGATATCATTCAGTTTACCGGTGTTACTATGGAACACAAAGAGGGAAGCACCACTACACGCTGGAGCATGATTAAACATACCGCTGTGGTGTATGAGGTACGCAGTTCACGGCAACTGGTTTTAGCGGAGCAAAACATCAATAATGTAAAACGGGTCATGCTGAATGAATACAACCTTGACGATATTAAAAGCGGCAAGGTACAGTTCTTCCGACCTGTAAAGTAACGTTTACCACTTCTGCACTTTGCAGGTATAAAATTCTGTGGCCCCTTGCATACGTACCAAGTACAAACCCGCTGGCACATGTTCAAGTGAAAAAGTTGTACCGTTGTTTACATCTGCCACCATTTGTCCTGAAAGTGAATATACCTGAATGTGCAATGGCTCGCTTGTACGGATGTTGAACAAACCACCTGAAGGATTTGGATACACAACAGGGGTAAAGGCATCACTCAATTTTGCTATACCTACAGGAAAACAAAAATTTTCTGATTTGAAGCTGGGAGCTAACCCACTTTTAAATGTACCTGTGCCGTTTGAACACCTGGCTACTGCAGCATTTGACTGCAACGCGCCAAAAACTACACTATCTTTTACACTTGTGCCGTCTGTCAACCACAGGGTTTCTCCGGTAGCCAGCAATTTGAAGTTGGCATGAAAACCACTTTCACCATTGTCTTCATCACACCATACAATAGTGTAACCATTGGCAGGTAAAACAGCATCAGCAGGGAAGGCCCATTTTTGCAAATCGCTGATGTCGTCAGTCAGAAACATACCGCTCAGACTTACCGCTGCATTGCTGTTGTTGTAAAGTTCAATCCAGTCTTCGTAATCGTAGTTGGCATCTGTTGCGCCATTGGTATTGGAAGCAATTAGTTCATTAATTACGGCAGCACCATTGGCCGGTGGGTTATTGCTGATGTTGACACTGTAAAATTCATATTCAGCACGTTGGGGTGAAAACTTGCCGGCAGTACTGTTTTCAGCATACACGTAATAATCACTATAACCTGTAGTAAGCACCATTGCTGCACCAAAAACATTGTCTCCTGCTGTACCATCGCGGTGGTTGCCATCATCGTACATGGTGGTTGCCACAAACGGAGCTACACGTGTATTGCGGTAGTTGAGCAATACGGTGGTCCCGTTGCTCACAGCAGCTTGTATCCACACGGTATCGCCCATGCGGTGTGTACCTGTATTTACCTGCACGTTGTTGATGGTAGGAGCCACAGCGGCAATTTCAGTTACACTTTGCAGGTAAGTTATCCTACCGTCCATCAGGGGTTTAATGCCGGTGATGCCTCCACCGGGTCCTGAACCGGCACTTGCAGTTAGGTTTTGAGTGAACTGTGTTGAGGTATAAAATTTATAGGTATCAGCCTGTACGGCTGAGTTGATGATGTTTTGTAATTGCTGTGCACGTGTATAATACTTGCCGGTGATTACCTGCTCTTCCAACATAGTTTTCATATGGGCAATGTACTTGCGCTTGTATTGCGGGTTAGCCATTACTTTTTGAATGAGTGGCCAGTTGGCGGTGTTGTTTACAAACGGACTCAATTGCTGCAATTGTGTACCTGATTGCTGACCACCCGTACCCACGTTGGTAAATGAACCAAAGCTCATGTTCAGGTCCCATATAATGGAGGCAAACCTGGCGCTGTCTGACTTATACAAATAGTAGTTCTGCTTGAATCCCCCGTTGTAACTGTCCAGGTTCACAAACAGGTTGTTGAAGGCCAGCATCCAAATGGCTTTGTCCATGTCCATTACCTGCTCCAGGTCAGTGGTGTTGTTATTCAGTATGTCACACAAATCAATTAGATCTTTCCAGCCGTTATCGGATTTTATTTCATAATGGTTGGAGTAAAGTGAACTATCGGTGCCACGGTATTTGAGGTCGGAAGCATAAGTCATTACTGATGCGGGATTGCATTTCACCAAGGTGCCATGTGACGACAAAAAATGTTTTTTGCAAAAATCTTTACCGATGTGTTGTGAGGAGGTGTACAATCCGTAGTAGGTGCCGTTGATGTATACCTTGGCATAATTGCTCAAAGGTGCACTCATGTAGTTGCGCAGAATTTCATAGCTCAACACCTCGCGCACAAAACTAGGGTCGCTGAAACCATTGCCCAGCTTTATATCTTTGTATCCCTGATAATTTTGTTTGTCGTTAATGTAATCCAACTCAATGTGCAAGGGGTTTTTTGTTTGGTTGGAACGGTAAGAACTGTTGCCTTTGTATTTCACCCCTACATTTTGAAAACTCACTCCGTTTACTTTACATTCTGCTGCTACAATGTAGTCTTCCAATCCGGCTTTGGCAGTGTCCATCTGGTAGTCCCAATTGCTTTGGGTAAAGGTTATTTCAATGGTTTGAATGGAGTCAACCTGATAAAAAGTTTGTGCGTTAACGGTTGAAAAGCTCGAAGCAATAAGCAACGAGGTTAAAAGTAGGGTGTGTGGTTTCATGTGTTGGCGTTTGTCATAAAGACAGCACCAAAGAAAGAAATGTTGCTCCGTATTAACAAATAGTTAATCTAATATAAAGTTCGCTTGTACGGGTCGGTTACGATTCATCAACTCCAGGGAGTCACAATTACATTCCCGATTTTTTGTCCGCTTTCTACGTAACGGTAAGCTTCTACAATCTGTTCCAGGGGATAGGTGCGGTCAATTACCGGCTTAAATTTTCCGGCTTCAGCCAAATCCCGTAACAGTTCCACATCGCTTTTGCTGATGGTGGGAAGCGGAAACAACAACCGTTTACCTCCCAGCAAAGGAGTGAGCAACGCGAGGTAAATATTCTCCCCGTTTTTGCCCAACTCTGTGGAGATGTATATGCCGTTTTTGGTGAGCACTTTTTTGGCTTGGCCGAAAGAACTTTTACCCACAGCATCAAA
>DATGWX010000301.1:0-7558 GCA_035299275.1 Bacteroidia bacterium | reverse complement strand
AAAGGAAAAACAGTGGCTGCGTTTGCACTCATTTGAAGTGAGCGTTCCACATGAACTTTTGCAGGTATCAGATACGATACAATGATGATTAAGAGCACTACAATGCCCGTAATTTTTAAAATTTTCATATGCGATTAAATTATAAGTTTAGGGTAAAGGTAAAAAAAAATCCGATACACGCAAACGTTAGCTAATGGCAAGTTGGCGGTTCAGTTCCTTCAGGTAATCAACCGTATGCAACAGACGATTGCCGTACCAACTAAAGAGTTCTCCGTCTACCAAAAGCAGGCGTGCACCCGGGCAAATCATTTTTAATTCGTGCATATGTTCTTCCTTAAACGGATAAGGTTCGGAGGAAAGTAAAATTACATCAGGATCAAGTGCTGAAACATCTGCCGGTGTAAGTTGAGGGTACCTGTTGTACAGGTGGGCAGGCATTACATTTTCCCATCCGGCAGCGGTTATCATGCTGCCAATAAACGTATCATTTGCTGCAGCCATAAAAGGATCGCGCCAAATAAGATAGAGCACGTGCAAAGGCATTGCGGATGTTTTAAGCTCTTGGAACTGCTTATGTATTGCCTCGCTAATCTGTGTTGCTTCTGCTGTTTTTCCTGTTAAATCTCCCACCCTTTTAATCATATCAAGGGCATCGCTCAGCTGTTGAATATCGCTCATCCACACCGGAAATTCTTTTTCCAGTTCTTGAATCTGGCTGCGTTCGTTTTCCTCTTTGTTGCCTATAATTAAATCAGGCTGTAACTCCCGTATTTTATTCAACTTCAGTTTTTTCGTTCCGCCAATACGTGGTTTGGTTTGGTGTTTATCAGCAGGATGAATACAGAACAGCGTTTGCCCCACCACTTCCTCCTCTAAACCCAAAGCATACAACAACTCTGTTTGTGAAGGCACCAGTGATACAATACGTTTGGGCACATCCGGCACCTGAAGCGTACGCTGCATTTGGTCGGTAACCACCCGCATATTACAGTTCGTTTACTTCGTACATGTCCAATCGCCTGTCTTTCCAGTTGAGCACGGTGCCGGTGTTTCGGGCACGTTCCAATGCGGCTAAGTCAAGGTCGGCAATAACCACCGTTTCAATATTAGTGCTGCACTCTCCGGCAATAGCATCGGGTGGAAAAGCAAAATCGCTGGGTGTGTAAATACCTGATTGTGCATAGTTGATGTCCATGTTTTCTACTGAAGGAATATTGCCTATGGTACCGGCTGTGGCCACAAAAATCTGGTTTTCAATGGCGCGTGCCTGCGCACAATATTTCACCCGCAGATAGCCGTGTTTTTCATCAGTACTGAAGGGTACAAAAATAATCTTCGCTCCTTTTTGGCAGGCTATACGGGCAGCTTCAGGAAACTCAATATCGTAACACACGTTAATGGCTACTTTGCCGCAATCGGTATTAAATACTTTTATTTCATTGCCCGGTCTTACCCCCCACCACTTGGCTTCGTTGGAAGTAATGTGAATTTTGTATTGTTTCTCATAACTGCCATCGCGCTTAAACAAATAGCTGATATTGTACAGGTGATCGTTTTCAATTTGCAGGTGAGTACCTGCGATAATGTTGATATTGTATTCTACAGAAAGGCGCGAAAAAAGGTTCACATAATCTTCAGTGTACTCATCCAGTTTACGTATACTATCCTCCGGACTCATGCCTTTATAGTCAATCAATGAAAGGAGCTGCGTGGTGAACAGTTCAGGAAACAATGCAAAATCTGATTTGTAGTTAGAGGCCACATCGGTAAAATATTCACTTTGCTGCGCGAAGTCTTCAAAGGAATTAATCTTTCTCAGCTCGTACTGAATGCAACAGATACGTACCTTTTTCATCAACACGCTGGTTACACGTGTTTCAGGGATATAATCGAGGTTGTTCCATTCCAGTAATACAGCATACCCTTCCGATTCGTGGTCCTCCGGAAAATAGTCTTTAATAATGCGCTGAATAGTGAAACCCTGTGACAGTTGAAAGGTGAGCACGGGGTCTTTAACTTTTTTCTCCAGTACGCGCTTGATGTAAGCTCTCACGCCAAACTCTTCAGAGTGCAAGTGGAAGTTGGGCAATCGACCACCAATTAAAATCTGCTTCAGGTTAAGATCGGTACACAGTTGCCTGCGCATTTCGTATAAACGCCTGCCAATTTTTAATCCCTGAAACTCGGGGTGCACCATGGCTTCAATGCCGTAGAGCGTGTCGCCTTCCGAATCGTGGTTGGTAATGTAACCGTTGTCGCATATTTCCTTCCAACTGTGGTCATCTTCGTATTCGTCAAAATTGATGATTAAACTGGTGGCTGAACCTACAATCTCACCCTCATATTCAATAATCTGCATTCCCTCAGGAAAAATGGAGTGCTGACTGCGCAACATGGCTAAAGTCCAAGGCTCCGCACCTTTAAAACAGATTTCAGATAATCGTATTATTCCCTGAAAATCCTCAGGTATAGCAGTACGTTGTATAATTAGTGGTCTTCTGCGTTGTGTTTTCTTCATGCCTTCTCGTTAAGTTTGCGAACCGAAACAGATATTTTTACGAACAATGCAAAGCTATAAGGAAATAATAGAAAAAGCGTGGGAACAACGCGAATTGTTAAATGACAGCGAAGTTCAGCAAGCCATACGAGCACTTATTGAAGACCTGAACAAAGGCACCATTCGCGTGGCTGAGCCCATAGAAGGAGGCTGGCAGGTGAATGAGTGGGTAAAAAAAGGAGTTATCCTGTACTTCCCTATTCAGAAAATGAAAACTCTGGAAGCCGGACCGATGGAGTTTTACGACAAAATGGAACTGAAACGTAACTATGAACAATTGGGTGTAAGGGTTGTGCCGCATGCAGTGGCCCGTTACGGAGCCTATTTAGCCAAAGGAGTTATACTGATGCCTTCGTATGTGAACATTGGTGCCTATGTAGATTCAGGCACTATGGTAGATACCTGGGCCACGGTGGGTAGCTGTGCTCAGATAGGTAAAAATGTGCACCTGAGTGGTGGCGTTGGCATTGGCGGAGTGTTAGAACCCGTGCAGGCAGCTCCCGTAATAATTGAAGACAATTGTTTTATAGGCTCTCGCTGTATAGTGGTGGAAGGTGTGCGCATAGGAAAAGAAGCTGTATTGGGAGCCGGTGTTACCATCACACAATCAACCAAAATAATTGATGTGACCGGAGACAAGCCAACAGAATACAAAGGGTATGTTCCTGAACGTTCAGTTGTAATTCCGGGTTCGTATACTAAAAAATTCAGTGCAGGAGATTTTCAGGTACCGTGTGCGCTCATTATAGGGCAGCGCAAAGCCAGCACTGATTTAAAGACCTCCCTAAACAATGCCCTGCGCGATTACGATGTGGCTGTATAAGTAAACGTATGACAAGCTCCCAACCTATTCATGTGGCCTTCGATGCCAAAAGAATGTTCCTGAATTATTCAGGATTGGGAAACTACAGTCGTACCCTGTTTAAAAACCTGCTGCAACACCAAAGCGGTTTTCATTACCATTTGCTCACACCAGAAACCGGACAAAATGAGCAAATGAACTTTTTGCAACAACACTTATCAGGCGTGGATATCCATACCCCAAAAGCATTTAAAAACCTTTGGCGCTTATTCCCTCCTGCCTCCCTGTTTACAGAAAACAAGGTGCGCATCTTTCACGGTTTAAGTAATGAGTTACCGTTTAATATTCGAAAATCAGGAACGCGAAATGTAGTAACTATTCATGATGTTATTTTTCTGCGTTATCCGGAATTGTATAAACCCATTGACCGAAAAATATACACCTACAAAACAAAAAAAGCCTGTTCTGATGCCGATGTAATTATTGCAGTAAGCGAACAAACCAAAAACGACCTTATCTATTTTTTGCAAATTCCGGCTGAGAAAATACGCGTGATTTACCAGAGTTGTGATGAAGTATATGCGCACAAAGCGACCCCGCAAATGCTGGAAGCCGTGCGCACAACTTACCATTTACCAAAGGAGTTTATGCTGTATGTGGGCACTATTGAGCCGCGTAAAAATCTCCTTTCTATTGCACAGTCCATGAAATTACTGAAGGGCAAAGTCACCTTGCCGCTGGTAGTAATAGGCCGTTCTACCGACTACAAACTCAAAGTAGTTCGCTACCTGAAAAACTTCTCTCTCGACAATAAGATGTTGTTTCTCGAAAATGTACCCCTCAACCACATGCCGGCAATTTTTCAGCAGGCCAAATGTTTTATTTACCCCAGCACTTTCGAGGGTTTTGGCATTCCCATTATTGAAGCCTTGTACAGCAACACCCCTGTAATTACAAGCAGTGGTGGTTGTTTTACTGAAGCGGGTGGACCTGAAACTATTTATACCCGTGCCGGTGATGTATTGCAACTGGCGGAGGCTATGGAAACACTTACCTCTGATACTAAGCTGCAAGAAATCATGAAAACCGAAGGCCAAAAATATGTGCAACGGTTTAACGGCAGCAACACATCAGCAGAGCTTGCTGCCTTGTACAGGGAACTGGCATAACCTTTCAGGCTGAGATAAGAAACAACACAAAGTCTATGGTGGCTATAAACGGCAGCACTTTGGTAAGAAAATGTACGATGTAATCTGTATTGGTAATAGATCGGATATCCCTGTAATACCACCAGCGAACAGCCAACATAATACTGCCTGAGACAATAGCACAGCGTATCACCGGTTCAAGACTTTTAACAGCTTCATTTGAAATAAGCAATATAGCAGCAAAAGAAATGAGTGAAGCATGACCGGTAACCGTCCAAAAGGTTTGTTCATCTTTACTGAACACGTGCGTAAAAATCGGCACATCATCTTCCAGCTGCGTGTTTACCTCATCAGCATCTTCTTTATTGAAACTGTAGTTGTCGGCAACATTTAACGGATTTTGGTTTAAGAGGTAACACAGGTGATAATAAAGCGTGGGCAATTCCTTTGACATCTTATGCGGCACTTCAAAAAAATTCTCAATGCACACTGAAAAAAACTCCGAAGGATTAGTAGCAGCGTATTCCCGAAGAAAATCAATTTTCCCGTTTCGCATGTGGTGTAAGGCCTCCGCTCCTCTTTCTTCCCAGTCTTCAAAATACGCATGCACACGTGTGTCTGAGTCACCGGTTCGTTCAGCCTGCAAACGCAACATGTGAGCAAATTCATGTAAACCCAGGTTATAAGTATCTTCATTATCCTGATACCCCTCTTCAAAATGTTTCCAACTCAGGTGCACCACCCCATTGCCCATAGTAAGGCCGCGCACCCATTTTTCCAACAGGCGGCTGTAAAAGATATCGGCATAGAGTACTACTCCGTTCAGCAACGAAATGTTGGGCTCTTTTAATCCGAAAGTGAGTTGGGCTATACAGGCGCATATCTGCCTTTTCATAGCGGTGGTTACTTCAAAGTCTTCACGTGTGATAATATCAAGCCCCAGTTCTATTTCGCGGGTACGAAATATAAAATGGTGTTTACCCTCAGGATTGAGTTTGCTGAAAAACGGATTTTTATCATGAAGCAGTTGACTGTATTCCTCCAGAATCGAAGGATGTACCACTTCCAACTCCGATTCCTCATCAGGTCGGGCTACATGAAAATACCTTACATATGCCCAAAGAAAAACCAACAGATAAATCCAGACTTCAGTCATTAAAACGGGAAATTACCTGTTTGAACTTAAATGGCCAAATAAGAAAACAGGAGTTTACATCTTTTGCAAAAACTCAGTTCGAAGCACAATGCTCATCTTCTCTACCCTGCAATCTACTTCATCTTCGTCATCAGTGAGTTTGATATTTTTTACCACTGTACCTCTTTTTAAGGTAAGCGATGAGCCCTTTACTTTCAGATCTTTAATAAGTTTAACAGTATCTCCGTCATTTAACAGGGTACCGTTGCTGTCTTTAACTTCCATAATGCAATGTTATTTTTCGGGGGCAAAGCTACTTTTATTTCAGTAGATGAACTGGTACTTTTTTTAGTGCCTGCATTTCGTACTTTTGATTAATGGCAAAACGGTGGTTCATTCTTTCACTTCTGCTTTTATCTGCTTTTTTAACCAAAGCGCAACACCCCTATTATTACAGCCTGAACGAAGAAAACGGCTGGCCCTCTAACGAAACTTACCGACTGGCGCAGGACAGTGCCGGTTATATTTGGATTGGCTGCAGTGCCGGTTTATACCGATACAACGGCATAAGTTACAAAGCATACACCAACAGCGCCATGAACAGCAAGGCTATATCCGGCTTGCGTTTTGACCGAAAAGGACAACTGTGGTGCTACAACTTTACCGGACAAATTTTTTACGTAAAAAATAACTCCTTACACCTTTTTAAAGACTACAGCAAGGTGTGTAAATCATACCCCAGATTTACATTTGATAAATCAGGCAACATATGGATAACTGCTGATTACCTGATTGAAGTGTATGACCCCAACGGACAGTTAATTCATGTATTCAACAAAAAAACAGACAGTCGAAACCAACCAATTATGTGGCTGGAAACAGAGTGCGACAGGCAGGGAAATGTCTTTATCCATTCTGCTGCCTCAGGTTTGTGGGTATGGAAAGCCGGTAAGCTCAACCCACTCAGCAACCCTGAGGATGAAAAAACAATCAGTAACCGCGGTATCTTCAGATTCATCAACAACCAACTATTTCTGATTATTGAAATTAACCCCGCACGAAAATACCAGTTGTGGAAAATGGAAACGGGTGGTGTATCTCTGAGCCGTGAACTAAAATTACCACATCCCAATGACCTCATTTATTCCATTACATCAGTACCCGAAAAAGGATTGTTTGTACTGAGTTCAACAGGTGTAATCAGACTGAATACTGCGTATGAGCCCTTAGAGAACAAACCTGTATTTCCTGAGGAAAAAATCTCCGATATGCTCATTGACAGGGAAGGAAGTTATTGGTTCAGCAGCCTGCAAAATGGCATTATGGTTATTCCGTCTATTGATTTGAATATATACAACAGCAGCAACTCATTGTTGAAAGACGATAACATCAGCACATTAAAAAAATCAGGGGGAAATGAAATTATACTGGGCACCTATAAAGGTGATTTATTTCGCCTAAACAGTATTACCGGAAAAATAAATCCTTACCTGAGAAGTTCTTCTTCAGTATACCGCCATGTAAGAAAAATTAAGCAATACCGAGGGAATACCTACATAGCACGCGGTGCCTTTAATATAGACGAACAAAACAAAGAACGTTTTTTCCGCTTGTGGAATGCCCGCGATTTTGATTTTATGGGCGATAGTGTATATCTGGCATTGAGCGATCAGGTAGTAAGCACCTCCATATACAACGCATCAGAAACTCCTGCTTCTACTAACATTCGACTGAAAGGAGGCGCTGCCATTATTTGTGATACCATTCAACGCTGTGTTTATTTTGCGTGTAATGATGGTGTGTTCAGGTACAAGAACGGCATGCTTACAGAAATAACTTACCGTAACAAATCAATATACGCCACATCACTTCAAATTCACCAAGAACAACTTTGGATAGGTACCATAAGCGAGGGC
>DATGWX010000300.1:0-1926 GCA_035299275.1 Bacteroidia bacterium | reverse complement strand
AGGGAAAAGTTCTCGATGATTTCGTTTTGTATATCGGTTGTATTTGCCACTTTTAATCTGATTATGCCGATAACTTATTTAGTCGTTCCAATGCATCTAACAACACGTCAATTTCATTCTTTGTATTGTATACGGCAAAGGACGCTCTCACTGTTCCTTCCAACCCGAATCGGTGCATTAAAGGTTGAGTGCAATGGTGTCCGGTACGTACAGCAATGCCTTTTGCATCGAGCATCATACCTGCATCAAAATGATGTAACGTATTGAACGTAAATGACTGAACTGGGACTTTTTGCTGCGCTGTACCAATTAAGTTAATCGGTGAATGAGCTGATTTATTGATAGAATTAACTCCTGCGGTGAAGTGTTTGAGCAACTCATTTTCATGTGCTGCGATACTTGGCTTCCCTATTTCCTGAACAAATTCAAGTGCATACTGAAATGCAATTACATCAGCAATATTAGGTGTGCCTGCTTCAAATTTATAGGGTATTTCATTGTACGTAGTTTTTGCAAAGGTTACTTCCTTTATCATTTCCCCTCCTCCCTGATAAGGTGGTATGGACTCCAAAATCTCCCTTTTTCCGTATAATACTCCAACGCCTGTAGGACCATAAAGTTTGTGTGAAGAAACCGCCAGAAAATCACAATCTAAATCTTGTACATCAACATCCAGATGTGAGCAGGCTTGTGCTCCGTCCAACAGCACTTTAGCTCCAACAGCATGCGCTTTGGTTATAATTTCTTTTACAGGATTAACAGTACCTAAAGCATTACTCACCCAAACACAAGCAACCATTTTGGTGCGGTTGGACAAAAGTTTGTCGTACTCCGGCATCACAAGTTCACCTGCGTCATTGATAGGAATTACCTTAAGAACTGCGCCTGTCTCCTCGCAAATCATTTGCCAGGGAACTATATTGCTATGATGCTCCATGGTAGTGATGATAATCTCATCACCCGCTTTCAGAAATTTGCGTCCCCATGTTTGAGCCACTAAGTTGATACTTTCTGTAACTCCTTTGGTGAATATACATTCTTCAGCTTCACGGGCATTTATAAATTGCTGAACTGTCTGTCTGGTTTTTTCAAAATATTCGGTAGAGCGTGAGGCCAAAGTGTGAGCTGCGCGGTGAATATTGGCATTATCGTGCTCATAATATTTTACCAAAGCATCAATAACTCGTTTAGGTTTTTGTGTAGTGGCTGCATTGTCAAAGTAAATCAATGGCTTACCATTGACTTCCTGATGAAGAACAGGAAACTGATTTCTGATTGAATCTAAGTCTAATTTTGCCACCGTTTTCACAGATTATATTTTCTCTGACTACAGCTTTTTATCGATTTGTTCTTCCAGCAATGCTACCAGTTCAGGTATTTTTATCTTCTCTGCAATGTCATCGGCAAATGCATTCAGTAACATTTTACGGGCTTCACCTTCCGGAATACCTCGGCTGCGCAGGTAGAACATCGGTTCTTCATCCAACTGTCCGATGGTAGCACCGTGCGTACATTTTACGTCATCGGCAAAAATTTCCAGTTGAGGTTTTGTGTTTACTGTGGCCTCATCACTTAATAAAATGTTCTGATTGCGTTGGTATGCATTAGTCTTTTGTGCATCTAAATGCACCACAATTTTACCGTTAAATACTGCAGTTGACTGATCTTTCAGAATACCTTTATATTTTTCATCACTGAAACCGTTGGGCTGAGCGTGATCAACACGGGTATGGTTATCTACAAAGTTCTTAGCACCTGTCACATACAAACCGTAAAGTAAACTATTACAGTTTTTACCATTCATGTAAAAATGCAGGTTGTTGCGAACAAATGTGCCGTCAAGTGTAAGGGTAACGTGGTTGATGTTGGTATTACTCTCCTGAAACACCTGAGTGAAATTATTCTGATAACACTCTCCCTCCTGTT
>DATGWX010000299.1:0-8507 GCA_035299275.1 Bacteroidia bacterium | reverse complement strand
GTATTGGTGCAGGCATGTTTAACAGCATGCGTTTTTACCGGCCCGATAATGAGAACTATTTTTACCTGCGTCTGTGGATTTTGCTACTCTCTATCGGGGTAACTGCTTTACAACAATACCTGTTCACCTTTATAGGTAAGGGTAACACCGCGTACCTTGAACTTGCACATAAAGCAGTACCCATTCGCTTCTGTTTTAACTTTCTGATGATTTCTTTTGTATCGCTGCTCAACTGGCTGTGGTATTATTTCAAATCATTGGAAGAAGAAACAAAACGGCAGAGTGATGCGGAGAAGCTGGCCAAAGAGGCTGAACTTACCATGTTGCGCCAACAACTGCAACCGCACTTTTTATTCAACAGCCTTAACTCCATCAGCGCATTAGCAGGTTCACGGCCTGAAGAAGCCCGGCACATGATTCAGCAACTCTCTGATTTTTTGCGTGGCACTTTGCGTAAAGACGAAGGCCAACTTGTTTCACTGGAAGAAGAAATTGCGCACTTGCAACTGTATCTGGAAATTGAAAAAGTACGCTTCGGTCACCGGTTAAATACAGAAATAAAAACGGGTGAGGATTGCCGCAAGAAAATGATTCCGCACCTGTTGTTGCAACCACTGGTAGAAAATGCCATCAAATTCGGGTTGTACGATACCACCGAAGCGATTACCATCCTCATCGAAACTACCTGTACTGAACAGGAACTCCATGTAAGCATCACCAATCCGTTTGACCCTGCTACGTCTGTGCCTCGCCAAGGAACAGGTTTCGGATTAAACTCCATACAACGCAGGTTGTACTTATTATATGCCCGACAAGATTTGGTGCAGACAAAAATCAACGACCGCACATTTACCACATTTGTAAACATTCCACAACATGATAAAAGCCCTGCTCATTGATGATGAACCCCTCGCCCGCAGTATTGTGCGCGAGTACCTGCAAAATTACCCTGATATTGAAATAGTACAGGAATGTAATGACGGTTTTGAAGGAGTAAAAGCCATTCAACAACACCAACCCGAATTAATTTTCCTCGACATACAAATGCCTAAGATAAACGGCTTTGAAATGCTGGAACTTGTAGAAGAACATCCGTCAGTTATTTTCACCACAGCGTTTGATGAGTATGCCCTCAAAGCATTTGAAACGCATGCCATCGATTATCTGTTAAAACCCTTCAGCAAAGATCGTTTTGATAAAGCCATTCAAAAATGGCGCGAACAATACAGCAGCGAAAATGCAAAAAAGAAAACGGATGCACTTTTGGAAAATACATCGCAACAGCCGGAGCAGTCACAACGTGTGGTGGTAAAAACCGGC
This sequence comes from Bacteroidia bacterium, assembly GCA_035299275.1. Classification (GTDB taxonomy): domain Bacteria; phylum Bacteroidota; class Bacteroidia; order UKL13-3; family UKL13-3; genus JAGPCK01. Next base: position 7,187 of record DATGWX010000299.1, on the reverse strand, counting down.
AGCAAAATCCGCATTATCCCCGTTCACGATATTCTGTATTTTGAGGCAGATGATGATTACATCCGTATTCATACTGCTGACGGATCATTCCTCAAAAAGAAAACCATGCAGTACTTTGAACAAACGCTGAACTCCTTGCAGTTTGTAAGAGTACACCGTTCCTATATTATTCAGGTAGCTTACCTCACACGCATTGATCAGGAAAACGGGGAACACCACACCGCTATTCTGAAAAACGGAGCCAAGGTTCCATTAAGCAGAACAGGATACCCCAAACTGAAAGAAGTATTGGGCATGTAACTGTATTTTGAAATTCATCCTGCAACTTTGCACCCATGTTCCCACAGGATGTTTTTGATTTCACGTCTACACTCACCGGACAAACGCTAAAGTTAACAAAAGCTGCTTTTGGTGCCATACTCCATTTACCCAAGGAACAAATAACGCTGCTGCTCATCCAAACTGATCAAGCAACTGAAGAATCAATTATCTCCATACAACAACAACATGTTGCTCCCGGCAGAAAAGTAATTTGTTTATGGGAAGACGTGTGGATGTCTCAGCCTGAAAAAGTGAAAAGCCGTTTAACTGCCTTGTGTGGTAAAGCTCGAAAAATTCATGCACGACAAACCGAGGTAAAACGACTTGATACTGTCAAGGCTAAAACATTTTTGGATAAACATCACCTGCAGCAGTATGCTACCGCTTATTATAAATATGGTTTATACCAAAGCGGGCAATTGATGGCCGTGGCTACATTCAGCAACAATCGCGTAATGCATGACGGGCCCGTACCTTACCGCAGTTACGAACTTGTTCGATTTGCGTGTACACAGGGAACTATCATTAACGGAGGACTAAGTAAACTACTGATGCACTTTATAACCCAACATCACCCCGCACATTTGATGACCTACATTGATTTAGATTGGGGCGATGGAAAAAGTTTTGAAAAGTTCGGGTTCACAGTAGAATCCATACTGCCGGCATTTGTCTTTTATGTAAAACCCGGAGAATGGAAACGTTTTCCTTTGCACAAATTCGATAACAGCCAATCACGCTTCTTCAAAAAAGTATGGAACAGCGGAAACAAAAAAATGGTGCTTGACTTACGTAAATAAAAAAACGGCCCAGTGTAAATTACACAGGACCGTTTTAAAATATTATTGAAAGCTTACTTCTGTTCTTCCGGTTTCTTTAATTGAAGCGATATAGCTTCGAGTTGCTTTTTCAACTCATCAATTTGTGTTTGTTGTTCCTGAATAGCCTTAGTTAAAACAGGCACCAAGCCGATGTAGTTAATGGCTTTGTATTCTATGCGGTCAAATTTTTCACCATTCATTGAAGGGCGTTTTTGTATTTGCTGCTTTACCAGTTCTGGGAACAAACGCTCCATGTCCTGTGCCATAAAACCGAATTGAAAACCTCTTGGCAAGTTAATTCCTGCTTGCTCAGATGATAAATACTCGTAACGTTTTACATCCAGCAACATCAGTTTGCTTATTGAAGAACCCATATCGGTAACATTCTTTTTCAGTTTCATGTCAGATGGGTTGGTTAAAGTACCTGTAATGTTTACATCTCCGTCAAAGTAACCGGCATAATCAATAGGCGCACCATAAGCATATAAAGCATATGATAAACCGCCAGAAGAATTTGTAGAAATACTTGCCATACCATAATTATAATCCTTATTATTTACAGCATACCCAATTACGCCTATATTTTCTGAAAGTCCTGAACTATCTCCTCTTCCATCAGCGCGTCCAAATACACCTTGATTGTACGTCCCGTTTGCAAAGCTTCCACCCTGTACACCTCTGTTAATATTACTTGACCCTGAAGAACTTCCGAACACCCCAACATTAAATTGAGTTGAAGCACCTGATACAATACCGCGAATTGATGTGTTAGATCCACTTCCGCCACTTGTTTGATTTACTCTAAGTCCTTCATAGGTATTGTTGCTTAACGTACCTCCTGTAATATCCATTAATGCTCCTTGATTAAAATTTCCCGATGAAGCCGTAGTAGTTCCATACAAATGAAAAGGGTGAATCGGAGTTGATAAACCAATACCAACACGACCTGTACTATAGTATATATGCGAGCCTGTAGTGGTCCATTGTGAAGAACCTCCGCTTACATTGGCAGGTGCCCATACTGAGCCGTTCCATTGTAATGTTTGTCCTGTAGTAGGTGTAGCGGTTGACAAACCAAAACCCTGCAACTGGTTAGCATTCCATATAGCCGAGGTATTTTGAGCTGAGAACGTGTTTCCTGATAAATCAAGACCTGTACCTGCAGTATAATTACTCCCTGTTGAAACAGTAGCAGGCGCCCAAACAGAACCGTTCCATTGTAAAAACTGTCCGTTAGATGGAGTGGCTGTAGAAAGGCCGCGGCCTTGTAATTGGTTAGCGTTCCATAAAGCGGTGGTAGTTTGTGCCGAGAAAGTAGTACCGTTAAGCGTTAATCCTGTTCCGGCAAAGTAACTGCCACTGCCTCCTGATAAGGTAACAGGTGACCATGCTGAACCGTTCCAGCTCAATACCTGATTAGCAGAAGGCGATGCAGCACTCACATCTGTTAAATCATCGAGTTTTACATTACTTACACTCTCCGCCTTTTTTGCACTCAAAGCATAAGGAACACTCAACAACTGACTGGTACCCGAAATGCTGTAGTTGGTTCCGGCATTGGGATCAGTTTCTGTTTTAATAAAGTAAGGACCATTGGCCCAGTTAATGGAAGCAAAAGTACCTGTTAATGGTGTGCCTGAACCTATTTCAACTGTTACTAATCCATTGGCATTGGTACTGACTGAATGCGTTTCTACGTAAACTGCAGAACCGAATGCATTACCCTGAAGCACGCTGATGCGCATGGATACTGATTTATTGGTAAGCAGATTATTTCCTGCATCTCTCAAAACGGCCTGGTAACTCATCCTGTCGGGTGCTTGCGCCATAACAACAACTGTTGTTATCAGGGCGATTAAAATGGTGTATATTTTTTTCATGTTGTAAGGTATTATCAGATAAAGTGATGACTATTTTTTGATGATTTTAAATATTTTGAGTGATGTCCCGTTGTTATTTACTTTGAGAAAATAGGTTCCGGCTGCAAACTCTTTTAATTGAATGGTGCTGGTTGCTGAAGTTAGTTTCCGCTGTAAAAGTTGTTTTCCGGCAACATCGGTGAGGTCAAAACTCATCAACTTTATTTCTGCACCGCTAATGGTCAGGTTAACAAAATCAGAAGATGGGTTAGGAAAAACACTTGCCGTAAGTTGAACAGCGGTTTCTTTAACACCTGAAACCACCACAATTTCCAGAGGGCGCTGCAAACCTAAAGTAGCAGAGCCACCGCTACCTGATGCAGGCAAGTAATCCAACTGACCAATGCTGTAAGTTGATGAACCACCACTACCTGAAGCAACACCACCGCTGCTTACCGTGTTGTTTTGCGCATAAACACCTGCTGTACCTAAGCAAAGCAGAAGTATGCTGATATATATTTTATTCATAAGGGAGTATTTGATTCAAGATTAGGTATTTTTACTAACATACCCATGCAAATCAGTCGAAAAAAAATGATTTAACTACAGTTCATTGAGGCTGTTGTAGAGATTGAAGGTGCAATGAAATGAACTACACTTCGTAATCCACCACCCTGCGCTCGCTTCTGGCTTCAGCGATAAAGGGCATAATGGCTTTGTGCAAGGGATGAGCAGCATAAACCTCTAAAGCTTCCCTGTTTTCAAATTCACTATAAAGCACTACATCTGCAGATTCAGGTGAGTGTAAAAAATCCAAACCTACTTCAATGTGCAACAAACCCGGTATTTTGCCTTTTAAAGCTTCAAGTTGCTCCTTTATTTCTTGGGCATTACGGACTTTGTCATTACCTTTTGCCTCCTCTTTCAACTTCCAGAAAACAATGTGTTTCACCATAAATTATAAATATCACTTGGGGGTGGATATCAAGCTCAGTTCTTTTGTATCCGATTCTTCTTTTACTTTAAATCCTCTGCTCGCAAGCGGAGCACTATTCGGCACAATAACTTTTACATTATCCCTTAACACATAAGTGATAGGGGGCAACTGCACCGTGCTGCTCAACAACAGTATCTTTTCCTTACCGTAAGGGCTGGAACTTATTCCTTCCATCACCATCATAGGCTTACCTGCCTCTTTCATCTCTATTGAATAGTTATCCAGCAAAACTATCGAATCATTTTCAGAAGTAATGTACAGTACCCTCACAAAACAGGGTTTATTTACCTGGTAATAAATACGCATGGACTCTCCCTGCTGGTAACTAACATTTTCATTACCTTTGTTGGTCCACAAATCGGCCTGCAGTTTTGCGGTTAAATCCACTACTCCGTTGCCATTGTTTTGCAATACACTGGCCGGCAAATAAAACTCTGCTGATGAAACTACTGCTTGTGTTGTTGAATTTTTCAGAAAGCCGGTTACTTTAACCCGCTCTCCTTCCTGTACATATTTTCCGCTTATTTCATAGGGTGTAAGGTCTTCCTTGGCAAACAAACCTCGGGTGCCCATAGTTACCTGCGTAACCTGATAACCGCCTACACGTGTTAAAGAAGCCGTGAGTGTTTCACCCAGTTTTTTAGAAAAGGGAGTCATTGCTCCACTCACTTCTTCAGTAAAATAATGAAGTTGTATATTTTTAATTTTACGGTAAAATTTGAGATGATAGGCAAACTGATCGCACAATTGTTTTACATCCTGTATCACCTGAAACTGCATGAGTTGTTTTTTGTCCTCATCATTTTGTAGCTCTACTGATACATTTTTCACCGGTATTACCCTGTTGGAGATATTGTACCTGTCGGGAATTAACTGACAGTTCACTATGGAAATAGCAGAATAATCGTCTGCAATAACATACGAAGCACTCAGATAATAATCGGGTTTTTGGTTGTTCAGGTACTTGCTCCAGAAATCGCTTTCATCTACACTATCGGGCATGATAAAAAATGAACTCATCATGCGCTCGGCTTCCATGTTGGGTACCAATACAAGATAGGGCAATGATTTTTTCGAAATGGTCTGCAACAACTCATGCGTGATGTTTTTTGACAGGTGAACACCCAGCGGAGTTCTTAAAGAATCGTTCTTGTCTTTTACATTCATGAGGTTAAGCACCACTACCTTGCTTTGCTTGGAAATGTAAGGCGATGTTTGCATTACGGTCATAATTTCCGCACTCATTTTTGCTGTGAGTCTGGAAGTAATATCCTGCTGCGCATCTGCTGATACAAACACCAGAAGCAGCAAAAAAAGTGCAGTGTATTTTTTCATCTTCATTTCTTTTTAGGTACCGGCTGTGTTAATGGTGCGAGTGAAAGTTGTCGTCCGTAAAAAAGTTTAACATCCATGTTCAGCTTCTTCAATTCCGGAACCTGTTCTATATAATTCATCAGTTTTTCATACATGAGCATAGGCTTTCCTTTGTACGTAAGATCTATCCGAATGTACTCCTGCGAAAGCAGTTGCTCCATTTCTCCACCAAATTCTGAATCGAGCTGCAGACGTTGCAGTAAAGGCAACAAGGTCTTCGGACTTTTAATTCCGTAAAAACGCAATTGGTAAGGTGCCCCGTTTATCCAGCCGGCCACGCGTGTGGTAAAACTTTGTATGAGGGAAGAAAATCCTTTTTCTATTGCTGAGTTAATGGCTGCCTTGGCCGACTGGTTTTTATCGGGCAAAGTTTTCCAATCACCTTCCAGTACTAAAGAAGCCAAACCTTCGCCCGTACAGTTATCAAAAGCAGTAACCTCTATAGTGGCCTTTGACGAGTGAAGTCCGTTCATTTTTTCTTCACTGCGCACGTTGATTTTTTTAATCAGCAACAAAAATTCTGCATCAGCATACATCCCCAATTTTTCCACATAAGCGGAGGCTGCTGTATCAGAGGCAACTGATTTAGCCGTTTGCACTTTTACATGATTCAACTTCTCTGCCTCCACATACCTCAGTTTTGATTCCAGCAGTTTTTCATTCAACCGGCTGTAAGCATAGGAAAGGTAAAGCTGATCTTCCGTACTTAATTTACGGTCATCAAACAATACCATAAACCTTAATGACGATACAAATTGAGAGAGCACGGTCACATCTTGTTTAAGCGGCTCCACACTTACATTCGCTTTTACGGTTACATCAAACTCATCGCCTTTTTTTTCTTCTGTGGTAACGGTATAATTCTGAATGTAGCCATTCGTTCGCGTAACAATAGCATCTTCCAGCGTAACGTAATTTTCTACTTTTGTTGATGACTGAACAAGCACACCGCAGGTTTGTGCAATGGCCTGTCGCAAAGCATCCCCTATGGCCGCATTTCGGGTAATCCCTTTTCCGCGCGCCTCCACTTCAGAAAAAGTTTGAGCACTCAAAATAAAGGGCAGAAATAAAAATAACAGTACCGCTTTCCAGTTCATACGTTCAAATAGGTTAAATAAACATGAGCAGCATGGAGCCCACCTTAAGTACCGATTTACCGATATTCAACAGTTTTTCTTTACTTAGTTTTGATTTATCCTGCACCACCAGTTCGCAATCTTTCAACTGCGCATCCAGCACTCCGTCAAAATCGGCTTTCTGTAAGGCATTCAATGTGGCATCAGAACTTTTGAGGTACACCGGCTTTTTACCTTTTAACAGCGACTCTGCTGTTGAGGTAAGGTTATACAACGCGTTGCCGTTCATGTCTTTTACCACCGGCAGCAAAGAAGGTCTGAACTTAGCGGAATCACACAGTATGCCTTTGCGCTTCATCTCCGTCTGGTAGGCTGCTGACGTAGTATCTGTCAACTGTTCACTCACTACCTGCGCCACCGATTGTGTATTGCCTGAAGTAACATCATATATGGCCACCTGCAGGGTTACTTCTACTTTACCGTCTTTTGAAATAACCGGCTCTCCTATCATTCGGGCATTTTTAACCATACCTTCCAACTTGGTAGTGACTACATCACTCTCGGTAACAAAATCGCGTACAGTGGTAACACCGGTTACGCTTATGCCCAACACCAATTCCATCAGGTTACGCTGAGCAACTGCTTGTGCCCCGCGAACAGCCATCAATTTTGCCTGTGCCGGATTTTTAAACCGTTTATTGTCAATAAAGGAAATTCCTTTGGCTTGTAACAACTGATT
>DATGWX010000298.1:0-3670 GCA_035299275.1 Bacteroidia bacterium | reverse complement strand
AGGTGCAGCGGTATAGGCTGTAGCAGCCGAGAAAGTAAGTACTCCTGAACTGGAGATGGAGAATGAATCCTGTGCATTGCCATTAAAATCGAATGCAAAAGGAAGTTTGCCTTTACCCCATGCCGGAGTAGTTTTGTTGCCGGCCAAAACGGTTGTCCAGCCTGCGCTGATACCACCACCTACGGGATATTCCACATCAGCATTGTTTAAACCACCGGGGTTTTTCTTTGCATCAGTGTAGGGAACATAGTAGTACTGCGCAAAGGAGGTTGCCATTGCGAATACCGACAAAAAGCTTGTAATTATTTTTTTCATTCTATTTCTGTTTGTTTAGTCAAAGCTATTAAAGAATTTTTGAAATACATCACGATTTTTTCTTTTGGGGCATTATTATTTGTTGAGATGGGGGAGGTATAAAAAAGAAAGGCCACCTCAAGGGCGGCCTTTCTGAATAATATCTGAGGATATAACTTAGTTTTTGTTGAAAGTTTTGGTGATGGTTTTGTTACCGTCATACATTCTTACAATGTACATACCCTTAGGCAGGTTTTCGATGTTCACTGAAGTGATAAACGAATTGTGTGAGAAGGATTTTACCTTATTGCCTATAATGTTATAGATTTCACCTCTCACGGGGTTTTTGGCGTCATAGCGGAAGTTGATTTCCGTTTGAGCCGGGTTAGGGTAAAACGACAATTCTTTAGAAGAAACCGCTCTTGATGATACAGCCCATGTTTCAGCATTGTAATAAATGGTATCGCCCAAACCGCGCTTGCCTTGAGCATATATGTAAATCTTTGCCGTTGTGCTGCCGTAAGTGCCGTTAGGGTTTAACTGCATATAAAGTATGTTGGAGTCACCTGTTTTTAATTCAAAGGTACTGCTGTCTACTCCATCTCCCCAGCAGGTAACAGGGTCACAAATTTGTGATGTCCAACCTGAGGGCAAATTTTGAAAACGTATCCAGGTATAAATAGAGTCTGTTAAAGAGTTGTTCTTTATTATACCGTCACATTTAATTATCCCATCTTTTGATCCACGGCCATTAGACGGATTAGGGGTAACAGAAAGTTGCGCAAAAGCTGCACCTGTTACTAAAAGTGTGGCAAAAGCGAAAAGTAATTTTTTAGTCATGATCTTTTATTTTTTACAAAGTTAACAATTCACAGAAGTTTATTTGCTTTGCATGACACAAAAATTGTGCAAATGGTTGCCCACAGAAGAATATTTTCCGTTCAACTTACACCCGAAGAGGCACACACAGCCGCGGCTAAACTGCAGTTGTGGGCTGCCTCATTTCATCCGGCTGTGGTGCTAAACAGCAATGGAAAAGGAGCAACAGCGGGCCATCACAGCTGGGAGGTACTGGTAGCTGCGGGAGAAAGAACCAGGGTATTCACCGGTGTTGATGCTTTTAATGCGCTAAAAGAGTACCGCGAGCAAAAGAAGGATTGGCTTTTTGGCTATTGGGGCTATGATTTGAAAAACACCGTTGAACCCGGACTCCATTCCACACATCCTGACAAAACAGGTTTTCCCGATAGCTTTTTCTTTGAACCCCTGCATGTAGCAGGTATCGACTCCCAAAACTGTCTGCATATCTATACGTATGCTGAGCAGGCAGAAGAATTGTGGCAACACATACAAACCCTGCAGGTTGCCGAAACCATTACCGTACCTGAGACAGGCGAATTGAAAGCAACAGTAAGCAGAGAACTTTACCTCAGTCATGTACAAAGTATCATTGAGCATATTGTGGAGGGAGATGTGTATGAACTGAATTATTGCATGGAGTTTTATGCTGAACAGGCACGTCTCCATCCGTTCAGCACTTTTCAGCATTTATGCCGCATTTCTCCGGTTCCTTTTGCAGCCTATTTACAGGTTGGTTCCTGTTACCTGATGTGTGCCAGCCCCGAACGTTTTTTGCGCAAAGAGGGACGAAAGCTCGTTTCGCAACCCATAAAAGGCACCATTCGCAGGGGCGGAAACAGGGAGCAAGATGAACAACTCAAACAGGAGTTGCTGAACTCCGAGAAAGAACGGGCAGAAAACATGATGATTGTTGATTTGGTGCGCAATGATTTATCCCGTTCCTGTACCCCGGGCACTGTGGCAGTAGATGAGTTTTTCGGAATTTACACCTTCCCACAGGTTCACCAGATGATTTCTACGGTTAGTGGCCAACTTCGGGAGGAAGTGAATACTGTTGACAGTATTCGCAATGCGTTTCCTATGGGGTCAATGACCGGAGCACCCAAAATCAGAGCCATGGAGTTGATAGAGAAGTATGAACAAAGCAAAAGAGGGCTGTACTCAGGAGCAGTGGGTTACTTTACACCAAAAGATGATTTTGATTTTAATGTAGTGATTCGCAGTATTTTATATAACAGTGAAAAAGAATTGCTCTCCTTTGAAGTGGGCAGTGCCATTACCTATGATTCTGATCCTGAGGCGGAATATACAGAATGCCTGCTCAAAGCCAAAGCAATACGTAAAGTGTTGGGTAAAGAAGATTGAGAAAGGAATTTTGAGGAAAACGTTGATGAAATAAAAATTTCGTTTACCTTTGCACCTCAATTTTTAGACAACATACGTATGGACTTAATTAAATTGGTTGAAACCGAATTCTTAGAAGGAAAGAAATTCCCCGAGTTTAAAGCCGGTGATACTGTTACCGTTTCTTATAAAATCAAAGAAGGTGCTAAAGAGCGTATACAGCTGTTTCAAGGTGTTGTATTACAGCGCAGAAACTCAGGCATGTCTTCCACTTTCACCGTACGTAAAATGTCAAACGGTGTAGGTGTTGAACGTATTTTCCCATTGTTCAGCCCGAACATTGACAAAATTGAATTAAACATGCGTGGTAAAGTCAGAAGAGCTCGTTTGTTCTACTTACGTGAACTTACTGGTAAAAAGGCCCGCATCAAAGAGAAAAGAGGTTGATTTTTTTTATATACAAGCAGCCCTGGCCTTCCAAGCCGGGGCTTTTTGTTTTGTGCCGGTTCTGAACTTACAGCCGTTTACATTTCTCTTTCCAATTGACCCATTACAGTTTATTTTCGCAGCATTAACCATCAACAGCATAATTATCACATGGAACTCCCCAAAACGTATTCCCCCGCAGATGTAGAAGACAAATGGTACGCCTACTGGCTAAAGCAGAATTATTTTCATGCTGAGCCAGATAACCGGGAACCGTTTACCATAGTCATTCCTCCGCCAAACGTTACCGGGGTTTTACACATGGGGCATATGCTCAATAACACCATTCAGGATGTACTGATACGTAAAGCCCGTATGCAGGGTAAAAACGCCTGCTGGGTGCCGGGAACCGACCATGCCTCCATTGCCACCGAAGCTAAAGTTGTGCAGATGCTGCGGGAGAAAGGGATTAAAAAATCTGACCTTTCACGTGAGGAGTTTTTGAAACACGCGTGGAGTTGGAAAGAAAAATACGGAGGGATTATTCTGGAACAGTTGAAGAAACTGGGTGCCAGCTGCGATTGGCAACGTACGCGTTTTACCATGGACCCTTCCATGAGTGAAGCTGTTACGGATGTATTCATCGACCTGCACAAGAAAGGACTTATTTACCGCGGACTTCGCATGGTGAACTGGGATCCGCAGGGCAAAACGGCTTTGAGTGATGAGGAGGTGATTTTTAAAG
>DATGWX010000297.1:0-8894 GCA_035299275.1 Bacteroidia bacterium | reverse complement strand
TACATCGGTAGAAATTTTACCTTCTCCGGAGTTTCCGCAGGCACTAAATAGTAGTGCTGAAGTGGCAATTGAAAATAGTAATTGTTTCATAATTGTATGGTTTACAAAAATAGTGTTTCTGTTTATTCTATTAATCCGCGTCCCTCTTTGTTTAATTTTCCGGTGCTGCGCATTTCTTTTTGCAAGGCATCCAATACACCGTTAATAAAGCTTTTGCTGTTGGGGGTACTGTATGTTTTAGCAATTTCCAGGTACTCGTTAATGGTTACTTTAACCGGAATAGAAGGGAAGTGCATCATTTCACACAAGGCCATTTTCATCAGAATAATATCGGTTAAGGCAATGCGTTCAATGTCCCAGTTTTTTGTTTTATCCGAAATAAGGGATGATAATTCGGAGTTGTAAACAAGGCAACGACCGAAGAGTTCTTTGCTGAATTGAAAGAGTTCATCCGATTCGCTATCGGGTGTGCTGATAAATTCACTGCTGCCGTCTTTCAACAAACGCAGGCTTCTGTTCACCACACTCATAATAAGTTCTTTGTCATCCTGCCAGGAGATATAAACTTCTTCCATCTGGCTGTTAAAAAACTCGTTATCCTCGGCCATGCGGTTAAGCAGGTTTTGAATCACTTTGCGGGCATCAGATAAAGAGTTGTCTGATTTAGCTACCAGAGCCCGGAAGTCTTCGTCTTTTTTCAGTTCCACATACACATTGCGCAGCATGTCTTTGTGGGTTGCCCATTTGAGCTTAAGCTTATTCAGGGCGTTGTTAAATCCCTGGTGCTGGTCCAGCTCAACTATAAACTTATTTTTGGCAAAAGCGTGGTCTATGTTAATCTCTTTAGCCTCGGGGAAATACTTGGATTGCTCCATTTCAATTTCCAGTTCGGCAATGTGTTTTAAGTCGAGCGGAAGCGCGAGTATAAATAAATAGATGTCGTAAATTTTGAGCAGGTTGGCACGTAGCTGTTTCTCGTAAAAAAGGCGGTCAGCCTCTTCATCCTGCCAGAAAGAATAGAGCGATTGAAAAACTTTAACCCGTATGAGTCGTCTGTTGAGCATTTATGGTATATAAAGAACTATTGAAGGCCAAACGCAAAAACGTTTGGCCTTCGGGTGAAATTTTTATTAGTAAGTAGAGTGAACGCGCAACATATCGTTGATGCGTTTCTCTGACAGTTTAATGGCTGCTTCTTGTGTAGGGATTTTATCTTCGTAGGCTTTCTTGAAAATGCTGAGCGTGGTTTCGTATATTTTCTCAGCCTGTGAATAAGCGCGCTCACGGTTGTAACCAATGTGCTCTGAGTAAACGTTAATCAAACCACCGGCATTAATCAGGAAGTCGGGAGCGTAAACGATGCCTTTGTCTAACAGCATTTGTCCGTGTATTTTTTCGTCAGCCAGCTGGTTGTTAGCGGCACCGGCAATAATCACACACTTCAGGCGGTTAATGGTATCGTTGTTTACTGATGCACCTAAGGCGCAGGGAGCGTAAATGTCAACCGTTTGGTCATAAATGTCGTTCATGCCCACCACAGTAGCGCCCAATTTATCAGCATAATGTTTTAAGGCACCTTCGTTAATATCTGTAATCACGAGTTTTGCTCCTTCTTTGTGTAAGTATTCCAGCAGGTGACCACCCACTTTACCCACACCCTGAACGGCAATTTTCTTTCCGGCTAAGCTATCATTGCCCCAAACCTGTTTGGCCGAAGCTTTAATGCCCATGTACACACCATAAGCTGTAACAGGAGAAGGATCTCCGCCACCGCCCATGCTTTCCGGCAAACCCACCACGTGGTCGGTTTCCATGTTGATGTATTCCATATCAAGGGTAGTAGTACCCACGTCTTCAGCGGTGATGTATTTTCCGTTAAGGTTTTCTACAAAACGTCCGAATTTACGCATCAGGGCCTCTGTTTTCTGAGTGCCTGCATCGCCAATAATTACGGCTTTCGCTCCACCCAGATTTAAACCTGAGATGGCAGCTTTGTAAGTCATTCCGCGCGACAAACGTAAAACGTCTGTTATTGCTTCAGCATCATTTTTGTAAGCCCACATACGTGTACCTCCTAAACCCGGCCCTAAAACCGTGTTGTGGATAGCGATAATGGCACGTAATCCCGTGTGCTTATCCTGGCAAAACACCAGTTTTTCATGATCATAGGTTGACAGGCTATCAAATAACCTGATGTCTTTCATTTCTACAGCTTCTTTTAACTCGGACATTCTCAATATGTATTAGGATAGTACTAAATTTGCGCAAAAGTAAGGTATATTTTCAATTCTACATAACCCATAAATAATTGCGTCCGCTTCGTCATTTAAATAAGTATTTCCTCAAGTACAAGTCTTATCTGCTGTGGGGTTTCCTCTTTGTTATGCTCTCCAATCTGTTCGGGGTATTTCCCGCTCAGGCAGTAAGGGTAGCTTTTGATATGCTGGCCGACAGTATTCTGCTGTACCGCACGCTCAAGGGTTTTGCCCTGCAAAGCTCAGTGTATGATGTGTTTGTAGTATTGCTGCTGTATTTTGCTTTTATGGTATTGTTATTCAATGTGATAAAAGGCGTGTTCATGTATTTTATGCGGCAAACCCTCATTGTGATGTCACGACACATTGAGTTCGACATGAAAAACGAAATTTTTGCCCATTACCAGCAATTGTCACCCGGCTTTTACCGCAAACAAAATACGGGAGATTTAATGGCCCGCATAAGTGAGGATGTGAGCCGTGTGAGAATGTATGCCGGTCCGGCCATTATGTACACCATGAACTTAGTGACCACTTTTGTATTGGTGATAAGTGTGATGCTGCAGGTAAATGCCACGCTCACCTTATATGTGCTACTGCCCCTGCCGTTTTTATCCTTCTCTATTTATTATGTCAACAACATCATTAACCGTAAAAGTGATGCTATTCAATCGCAGTTGTCGAGCATAACTTCATTTGTGCAGGAAAGCATGTCGGGCATCAGGGTAATCAAATCTTTTGCGGTGGAAGAAGCCATGCTCCACAACTTTGAGAAAGAAAGTGAATTGTACAAAAAGAAAAGTCTCTCACTGGCTAAAGTGGATTCACTGTTTTTTCCGCTCATGATGCTATTGGTAGGCCTCAGTACTTTAATTACGGTATATGCGGGCGGGGTTCAGGTGCTCAACGGTACCATTACCACAGGTAATATTGCTGAGTTTATTCTTTACGTGAACATGCTTACCTGGCCGGTAGCTTCTTTGGGGTGGGTAACTTCCATTATTCAACGGGCATCGGCTTCACAGCAGCGCATCAATGAATTTTTGGGCACCCTGCCTGAGATTGAATCGGTCAATAATGAACCGGTTAATTTTGAGAAAGAAATCCGTTTGGAAAGGGTGTCATTCCGTTATTTGACTGACGGACCTGATGTGCTCAAAAATATTTCCTTTGTGCTGCCCAAGGGCAAAACCACCGCTATCATTGGTGCAACAGGTAGCGGAAAAAGTACACTGGCCGCTTTACTTATGCGTATGTATGACGTTACTGAAGGGAAAATAACTGTTGACGGAAAAGACATCAAACAGATTAATCTGGACGCATTCCGGCAAAAAGCGGCCTTTGTTCCGCAGGAAGTTTTCCTTTTCTCTGATACCATTTACAACAACATCCGTTTTGGTATCAGCGGACAGGACACGGACGATTTACGCGAACGTGTGCAACAAGCAGCCCGCATGGCTTCAGTAGAAAAAAATATTCTCGACTTTCCCAATGCTTATGAAACTGAGGTGGGGGAGCGGGGAGTTACACTTTCAGGAGGACAAAAGCAGCGTATTTCTCTGGCTCGTGCCATAGCGCGTAACCCAGAGTTGCTGGTACTGGACGATTGCCTTTCAGCTATTGATACCAAAACAGAGAATGAGATTCTGTCCAACTTCGGGCGTCTCTTTAAAGGGAAAACGGTATTTATAATAAGTCACCGGGTTTCCTCAGTGCAGCATGCCGATAATATTATGGTGCTGGATGAAGGCAAAATAGCTGAACAGGGTACTCATGAGGCTTTGATGCGTGAGCAGGGGAAATACTTTCAGATATATCAAAAGCAGCAACAGGAAGAAGTGCAGGGGAGCGAAAAAAAATAGTCAGCAGCAAAATGTTTGGAAAATAGCCGGACGTTCAATTATATTTACCCGATAAAACCCAAATTTAGAACTATTAGTGAAGATGTAAAATTTTGATTATGGATGATTTCAACAAAAATGACCGACAAGAGATTTATTCTAAAAAAATCAGAGCAGGCAAAAGAACCTACTTTTTCGATGTGAAGTCTACAAGAGGTAATGATTACTTTCTCACCATTACCGAAAGCACCAAAAAATTTGAAGACGGCAATTATGTAAAGCATAAGATTTTTCTGTACAAGGAGGATTTCAGCAAGTTTGTGGATGCATTGAATGAAACCATTGGCCACATTAAAACAGAACTGATGCCGGAGTACGATTTTGAAGAGTTTAACCGCAGAAGCGCCTCACAACAATCCGGTAGCGGATTTGAAGATGAGCAGTAAAGCACTTCTGTTTTAACGATTAAAGGAGCCGGTTGTACTATACATCCGGCTTTTTATTTAGCAACAAAAATATGACAAGTAAGAACAATGCCACCGCACTCTACACCCTCATTTCCGTTTTCTTTTTCTGGGGTTTTGTAGCGGCTTCCAATGATATTCTCATTCCCGTTTTTAAAGAAGAACTGCACCTGGAGCAATGGCAATCGCAAATGGTATCATTTGCATTTTATGTGGCCTACACGGTGGGCTCATTGCTGTATGTGCTGATATCAAAACTGAGCGGAAAAGATTTGCTCAACAGCATCGGTTACAAAAATGGTATTGCCCTGGGATTGCTCGTTTCTGCTACAGGTACCTTATTGTTTTATCCTGCGGCTCAAATGGCTTCGTTCCCTTTAATGATCAGCGGACTTTTTATAGTGGGTCTAGGTTTCTCATTGCAACAAACTGCAGCCAACCCGCTTATTATTAATTTAGGTGATGCATCTAAAGGGTCACAACGCCTGAGCTTGGCCGGAGCTATCAATAATGTGGGTACTACCATCGGTCCGTTGCTTATCAGCTATGCTATTTTTGGCGGAATTAGCAGCTCAACCGATAGCGGAATGGAAAGTGTGAAAGTGCCTTACCTTATACTGGGTGCTGCGTTTGCCGTAATGGCTTTGGTGTTTAAGTTTTCTTCTATTCCAGACCACATAGAAGAAACAGCGGCACAGGAAAAAGCATCAGCGGCTGATACAGCTTCGGGAGCTATGGCTTTTCCGCAACTGGTGCTGGGTATGATAGCCATATTTGTGTATGTGGGTGTTGAAGTGTCAACCGCCAGTAATTTACCGGAGTTTATGCGGCAGGAATTGAATGTTGAAACCAGTCAGATTTCTCCCTACATATCCTTGTATTGGGGAAGTTTAATGATAGGCCGTTGGACCGCTTCAGTAGGGGCATTTAACCTTACGGGTGTGAAAAAACAAGCCCTGCGCTTGTTGATGCCTTATCTGGCATTTTTGTTTTTTCTTGCCGTAAATACAATTGCCGGCAATGAAGTAACCCCCTTTTACGTTTATGCCTTGATTATTTTAGTTATGATAGGAGCAGACATGTTAAGTAAGGATAACCCGGCTCGACAGTTATTTATATACTCCGTTGCCGGAATGGCCGCCCTGTTGATAGGAATGTTATCGAGCGGTTGGGTGAGCGTGTTTGCGTTTATCAGTGTAGGTTTGTTTTGCAGTACGTTGTGGCCTTGTATTTTTACACTGGCCATTGCAGGTTTAGGCAAGCATACCAACAACGGAGCAGGTATGCTCATCATGATGATTATGGGCGGAGGTATCATCAGTTTATTGCAGGGATATTTATCAACGGATAATTTGTTAGGCATTAAATGGAGTTACCTTACCGGTGTGGTCTGTTTTGCTTACCTGGCCTGGTATGCCTATCGGGTGAAACAAATTCTTCACCAACGCGGAATAGATTTTTTACCAACTCAAGGGGGAGGACATTAATGCGATTACTTACCGTATTTTTTCTGCTGCTTATATCATTAAGTTCCTGCGAGCGAAAGGTGGAAATAACACCCAACCCTCCGCAGGTAGGCTTTAACCGACCGGCTTTCAGTACTACATTTACTTCCGGTAAAATATATTTTACTGTGAGGGCTACATCTACATCCAGTTTAATGAAAATGGACGTGAGGCGATCACATAACGGTCAACCCGAAACGCAGGATACCGCTTTTGCCATCAGCGGTGAGCAGTTCGAATGGCCTTACGTTTTTACAGCCCCTGATACGTCAACAGTACCCACCACTATTCGTTTGTTTTTTATTGTTACCGATGATAGAGGAATTTCCTCCTCAGCTGCTTTTGAAGTTACGCTGGGTAATGAACCGCTGGATTTAAGTGCTGAACGCAACGGAGTTATTTACCACGTAAATGCTGCGGGCCGAAATGCTCTGTGGGATTTGGTAAACAACACGGCACGTAACCTCAACGACTCAGCCAACAGCGACATGATGAATACCTCTGCCGAAGCAAATGTTTTTAGCAAAGGATGGAGAGTGCCGCTGCTTACACCGGCCAGTGTA
The DNA here is from genome assembly GCA_035299275.1 of Bacteroidia bacterium. GTDB lineage: Bacteria > Bacteroidota > Bacteroidia > UKL13-3 > UKL13-3 > JAGPCK01. The sequence goes on along the minus strand of DATGWX010000297.1, from coordinate 2,266 downwards.
TTTGTGAAAAGCCCTCAGTTTGATTACACCAATGCTACAGTAAAAACGGTTATCAATACAATCAATAATCCGTCTTCAGTATTTTCCATCCGCGTAAATGATGTAGAAGTGGGAGATGTTTTTCTGATGAGTTTGCGCAACGGGGCCGTGGGTGTTTTAAAGGTTACGCAGATTGATGTGGGAGCAACATCCGATGACCAGCGCATAGTATTTACGTACAAAAAACAAGGTTAATATCATGAAAAGAATAGGTATACTTTCTTCAGGCGGAGATGCACCGGGCATGAACGCCTGCATACGCGCAGCAGTAAGAACCGCCTTACATAACCAACTGCAGGTTTACGGAATATACAATGGCTATGATGGGATGATTAAAGGTGACATTCAACAACTCGATTACAAGAGTGTAGCCAATATTATTCAACGTGGCGGAACCATTTTAAGAACATCGCGCAGTGAACAATTCAAAACCGAATCAGGGCGAACTGCTGCCTATGAGCAACTGAAGAGACAGGGCATAGATGGGCTAATAGCCATTGGTGGTGACGGAACTTTTACCGGTGCTGAAATATTTTCACGTGAATTTGATATACCTGTTATCGGAGCTCCGGGTACCATTGACAATGATTTGTTCGGAACGGATTATACTATTGGTTTTGATACCGCAGTAAACACAGCCTTAGATGCCATTGACAGAATTCGTGATACCGCAGAGTCGCACGGACGAACATTTTTTGTAGAAGTAATGGGGCGCGATACCGGTTTTATTGCTGTTAATTCTGGCATAGCCGGAGGGGCAGAGTTGGTAGTGATTCCTGAAACGGAAACCAACATGGCCGAGATAGACAAAATAATTTCCAACCGAAAACGCTCCTTCTCCATTTTTGTGGTGGCTGAAGGAGATGAAGCAGGCGGAGCATTTGCTCTGGATAAAAGAATCAAAGCCAAGTATCCCGATTTTCAATCAAGGGTAACCATACTCGGTCACATACAACGAGGTGGTAAACCAACTGCCTTCGATCGTTTGAATGCCTCATTAATGGGCGCAGGAGCAGTAGAAGCATTGCTGGCGGGTGAACGGAATAAAATGGTAGGTGTGATAAGTGGTGAAGTTAAACTCACTTCGTTTGCTGATGCCATTGGTAAACGAAAAGAAATTAATCCGTTCTACCTGCACCTGGCAGAAGTACTCTCCTGAGCATATACGGCTGTTTTTACCCTGATATTGATTTAATTTGCAGCCACTTTACCACACCATGAAAACTGTCAGGGATTATCTATTTATAAGTTCACTTATTGTTCTGAGTACATTCTTTGCTTGTACCTCAGATGAAAAAACTCTTTCGGCCCCTTCAGCGCAGGATAGTTTGCGTGTGCAGGCGTTTAACGATAGTGTAATTGCCACACGTTATGTTGACAGGGCAGTGGCACTGCAATACTGCGATAGTCTCATTAACACCGCTGCTGAAAGCGGAATTACTTTTATGCAGATTACAGGTTACGTCAATAAAGCCTCTATCCTCAGGCAAAAAGGCGACATTGCTTTGGCCTACCGCAATTTGTATCAGGCCAAAGAACTGGCCATACGTACAAAAGATTCCTTGTCTTTGGGCAGGGTGTATGGAAATTTGGGACACATTTATTACTCAGGGCTCGACCCCTACATTGCCCGTGATTATTACCGTCAGGCAATTCCGTTTTTTGCTGCGGCAGGAGATTCATCCAAGCTTGCCGTGTGTATTGAATCAGTAGGAAATACTTACATGGACGTAGGTAATTATGCTGAGGCCGTAAAATATTTTGAACAGGCCAATCAGATTCATACACGTTTGCAAGACTCTGCGGGTTTATACCGTTACCATAGCTCCATGGCCTTGATAGCGTATTTCCGAAAAGACAGTAAGCAGATTGCTTTCCACGTAACTGAAGCTACCCGTTTGGTGAATGCAGGTGTCACTCCCTCACCGGAGCAACTGGTAAGAACCAAGTTGGTTGATGCCATGCAATACGTGTACGGGAAAAAAGACCTGGAAAAAGCCGGACATATGATTGACGAAGCGGAGAAAATGGCCGAAGAAGATGACGTGGAGGAGATGCGGAAATTTGTATACTACCAGAAAGCAGCTTACCTGAAAGTGATGAACCGTTATGCCGAGGCAATCACTTATCATGAGAAAGCATCTGTGCTGGATGAGAAAGATAAATCGCTGAAGGCCAAAAGCCAGTTGTCAAAAATATATGCTGAGATAAGTAATTTTAATAAACA
>DATGWX010000296.1:0-5321 GCA_035299275.1 Bacteroidia bacterium | reverse complement strand
CTTGATTTTGCTGAACACCAGTTTCTCTGCCATTGCATGTTGAGCAGAGAGTACCAATCCGGCTTTACCGCCCGACTCTGCTACTTTTCTGTATTCTTCTCCCACACCCAGTGCCCACCAGAATATTTTGGCTTTTATACCTCCCTGTGCGGTGGCATTTTTCTTTACGCGTTCTTCAATTCTTTCCAGCAAGCGCGGCACGCAGGCCATTAAGGTAGGGTGAACCTCACCCACATTGCGTACAATGGATTCCAGGTTTTGTGCAAAGGCCACTTCTGCCCCAATGTACGAACTCAGGTAATAGGTAGCCAGTCGCTCATACACATGGCTCAAAGGCAGGAAAGATAAAAACCGGTCGGTTTCATCTACAGCCGGTACCAGCATTTTAGCGGTGATGGCATTGCTCATAAAATTTTCATGCGTGAGCATTACACCCTTGGGTATTCCCGTAGTACCGGAGGTATAAATAAAGGCAGCCAAATCGGAGGTTTCGATAGCGGTATACAGCTCTTCAATTTTGCCTTTCAGTTGAGGGTACAGCACTTTACCCTCTTCAATCATTTTGGTGTAAGAGATTATTTTAGGCGAAGTAGAGATGCTGCTGTAATCATCAAACAACGGAACTATTTTTTCGAGTGTGGGACAGTTGGCTTCAATCTTCACTATTTTCTTGAGCAGGAAATGTGTGCCTACCAGCAACACTCGTAGTCCGGAATCATTAATAATGTATTCAATTTCCTTTTCGCTTAAGGTGGGATAGATGGACACATTAATGGCCCCTATTTGCTGAATACCCTGATCGAAGTAGTAGTACTGAGGACAATTGTCAACTATAAGGCCGGCCCGTTGCCCCTTTCTGAAACCCAGATTTACCAAATAGGCTGAAACAGCATTCAGTTGTTCAAAAGCTTCGCGGTAAGTAATGGGTTGGTATCCGCTTCCGTTATTGGCCAGCAGGTAGGTGCTGTCCATGGTTTTTATCTCAGTGGCTGACTTTCTCAGAAACTGGTGAAGCGATGAATATCCTCTGTACATAAGCGTATTGGGTTTGGTCTGAGGTGTAAATATATATGCAAAGCGCAAAATACCCCAAAAAGTTTCGGTATAAAAGTGGTGTATTAGTTAAAGGTTCCATATTTTTGGCATAAATAAATTGTTATGAGAGTTTTAAAATTACTATTGATTCTAAGTCTTACTTCACCCTTAGCGTCCTTTGGGCAAACACTGCTTAACTGGCAGAGCTTTGAGAACGGTGCCGACAACTGGAATTACACCGTATTCCCGCCTAAATACAATTGCACTGGAGACGATACCTGGAGTGATACCACACGGTTGTTCGATATTCTTTCTCCTATAGATGGCAGCCGTTTTTGGGGAATGAATGATTTGGATAACGGAGGGTGTGGAGGTGGAGATTTCCGTCATACACTTACTTTTCCTGCTGTAGATATAAGTGCTTATCCGCTGGCATTCTTAAGATTCAAGTATTACACTTTTGGCTATGACAACAGCGATACGCTGGGTTATATAGTAGAGTACAACAACGGTACCACCTGGACATCTCAGCTGGTAGAATTGCGCAGTAACACCCAGCAATGGGAAACAGTTACCGTTGCGGCTCCGGCCAATGCACAGTATATCCGTATTCGGTTTGTTGCCCGTCAAAACGGGGGTAGTGATTACGCAGCCATTGACGACATCAAACTCTACGGAGCCAGTGCTGATGCCTTTCCACCTCTTGCCACCAGAGCCAAACTGGTAAATGCTACTCAGGTGGAGGTAACTTTTGATGAGCCGCTGAACGCCACTACCGCCACTACCACTACCAACTATGTAGGTTTAGGCACTATCAGTTCAGCCACGGAATCCAATAATGTGGTTACGCTTAACCTGGCCAGCCCGCTTAACCAGGGGCAGTTTTACACCTTGGTTATCGGAGGTGTGCAGGACATTTCAGGCAATGTGATGAATACTGCTTATTTCACACTCGTTAGCAACACCACAGTAGCCAATGTGCAAATCAGTGAGATAATGTTCAATCCGCCTGATACCGTTCCTTTGGAGTTTATTGAATTGTATAATGCAGGCTCAACTCCGGCCATAATGGGTGGATATAAAATTAAAGATGGTGTTTCGTTTACCTTTCCTCAAATGACACTTAACCCCGGCCAATACCTGGTAGTAGCTCAGGACTCTGCTGCTATCAGAACATTTTTTAATGTACCCGCTTTGCAATGGACCAGTGGCAGCCTGAGTAACTCAGGCGAAGAAATTGTAATTGAAAACACCGTTGACCAGCATATTGATTCTGTGGAATACAACAATGCACTTCCCTGGGATACCTTGGCTGACGGAGACGGGTACTCCCTTTCCAATTGTTATCCGTGGGCAGCAGATAATTCATTGCCCCAAGTATGGACCCGCTCTTTAGATTTTGCAGGCATGTCACTTATTACCGATTCTATTTTTGCCAACCCGGGCAGAGGTTGTTTCCCTACCGGCTTAAAAAACATTGCTGTCAATAGTTCATTCATTCTGTATCCCAACCCATCTGCCGGATACATTAATCTCCGCAATGAGCACTCAGAGCAGTTTACTGTAGAGATCTTTGATGTAATGGGCAGAAAGCAACTCACCACTTCCATTGAACATTATTCCGGTTCTGTTGATGTGAATCACCTGGCCAATGGCAACTACTGGCTGATTGTCCGTGACCCTCAGGGAGCTGTATACAAGCAACAACTCACTATTCAGAAATAGCACACAAATTTTTGCATACAAAAGCGAGACCCCAATCAAACTTAAAGTTGATTGGGGTCTCAGCATTTAAGGCAGGTTGAGGTGAATTAATTGTTTAGCCAGCGCTAACCAAAAGTTAACTTAACATTAATTTAATATATCATTTAACATTCTCTTAACACACGCATAATATTCTTGCACCAAAATTAACAAACGGTGAAAAGAAATTTATACTCCCGATTTTATCAAAAAGCACTTACAGTAAGTTGTATGGCCTTGTTCATGCTGGGTGTTGCAATTACTGCAAAAGCTCAAAGTGATACCACCACGAGTAAGAAAGTGACGCTTTCCATTGACAAAAAGTGGTTTGAAACCTTCTCCATCAGGGGGTATTCTCAAATAAGATACAACAGGTTGTTTGAAACAAACCCTGATTTGAAATGTGAGCAATGCGATAAATCATGGGGAGAAGATGGCGGATTCTTTATGCGAAGGATGCGTATTATCTTTTTCGGTCAGGTTAGCAAGCAAGTATACTTTTATGTACAGCCTGATTTTGCCAGCTCAGCAAGTTCAACGGGTTTGCATTTTGCGCAAATTCGCGATGCTTATTTTGATGTAGGTGTTGACGAACAGAATGAATTTCGTTTCAGAATAGGGCAAAGTAAGGTGCCTTTTGGATTTGAGAATATGCAGTCAAGTCAGAACAGGTTACCTCTTGACCGTAATGATGCCTTAAACAGTGCAGTGTCTAACGAACGGGATATTGGCGTGTTCTTTTATTGGGCACCAAAGAAAATTCGCGACCGCTTTAGCATGTTGGTAAGAGATGGATACAAAGGTTCAGGCGACTATGGTGTTTTTGGTTTAGGAGCTTATAATGGTCAAACGGCAAATAAACCGGAGCAAAACGATGAACTGCACGTGGTAACCCGACTTTCTTATCCTTTTGTCATTAAGAGTCAGATTATAGAGCCGGGGTTACAGGCTTATACAGGAAAGTATGTGGTTCCTTCAGATTTATTAAGCACCGGAGTGGGCAAGAATAAAGATGCCAGTTACCTCGATGAGCGTGTGGCGGCATCATTAATTGTATATCCCCGCCCATTTGGTGTGCAGGTGGAATACAATGTTGGAAAAGGTCCTGAATTTAATAAAGTGACTGATTCTATTGAAACAAAACGATTGGAAGGCGGCTATATAACACTAAACTACATGGCCAGATACAAGAACCACTTATTCTATCCTTTTGTAAGAGCACAGTACTATGATGGTGGCAAAAAGCATGAAAAGGATGCCAGAAGTTACAACGTTCGTGAACTGGAAGTAGGGTTGGAATGGCAACCGGTAAAAAACTTTGAACTGGTAGCTATGTATACTTTTTCTGAAAGAAGATTTGAAGATTTCAGTAAGCAGAATAATTTACAAAGTGGTAGATTGCTGCGCCTTCAGGCACAGATAAATTTTTAGTATGAACTTACTTTAAATCTATTTAGCCTGAAGTTATAAACTACATTAGAAGTATAATAAAATTAAATATGAGTCTTAACAGCATTTTACAGATTTTCTTACCCAAAGACAGGGTGTTTTTCTCTTTGTTCGAATCAGTTGCCATGAACGTTTCAGAAATGGGTAAACTTATTACCGATGTTGTAGCGGAGCCTGATTTTGATAAACGCGGAGTGTTGATTAAACAACTCGAAAACCTGGAACATAAGAATGATGAATTAACACATCAGATATTTCAGGAGTTGGGTAAAAATTTTATCACTCCATTTGACCGTGAAGATATTCACTACCTCGCTATTGCGTTAGATGATATTTGTGATTACATCTATGCCTCAGCCAAAAAGATTAATTTTTACAAAGTAAACCCCAATGATAGCGGTATTCAGAAAATGGCGGAGATTATCCGTCAGGGCTCTGATCAGGTAAAAACGGCTGTGTTGGAGTTGCGTAACATGCGCAATATACAAAGCATAACAGAAGCGGTAATTAAAGTAAACAGTTACGAAAATCAGGCAGATGATGTGTTTGATATGTGTATTGAGCGTTTGTTTGAAACAGAAACGGATGTAAAAGAACTTATCAAAAAGCGGGAGATTTATCAGGTAATGGAAATTGCGACAGATAAGTTTGAAGATGCAGCCAACGTGATAGAATCCATAGTTGTAAAATACGCTTAACCCACTGCAATGACGTTTCTCGTAATTATTATTATACTGGCCCTGGTATTTGACTACATCAACGGTTTTCATGATGCGGCCAATTCTATTGCCACGGTTGTTTCTACCAAAGTGCTTACTCCGTTTCAGGCAGTAGTATGGGCGGCAATATTTAATTTTATTGCCTTCTTTATTTTTAAAGACCATGCAGTAGCCAATACAATCGGTAAAACTGTACACGCAGAGTTTATTACTTTGACCGTAATTTTTTCCGGTTTGCTGGCAGCCATCACCTGGAACTTGATTACTTGGTGGTACGGAATACCGTCATCATCTTCCCACACACTTATTGGTGGTTTTGCCGGTGCAGCTGTTGCGCACGCCATATTTACCAAAGGATGGGTAGTGTTGAGTGAT
>DATGWX010000295.1:0-3208 GCA_035299275.1 Bacteroidia bacterium | reverse complement strand
TCCCCTCTGCGGCCAAGGCTCGGGCCAGTTTGGCCATCCCAATGGTTTGCGACTCCTGTATTCTATTTAACCTCTCGGCCGGATGTTGCATATTTTCTATGTTAAAATGCGAATATAGTGGCTATGCGACAATTGAACCTTGTTTATACCCCCGTATTTGTGCAGAACCCACTCAAATAGTCCACTAAAGTAGAGAACAGTAGAAAATGAGTAAAAATAACAGCGCGTAGAACACAGTAAAATCAAGCCTCACAAGATTATTCTGAAAATATTTTCCACCAAATGTTTGGAATTGTCTAAAATTTTGTAATTTTATGTCTCAGAAAGTAAGAATTAACAATTAACTATTTTTTGTATTGAGTTATATGAGCACCTGAGTAAACACCATTAATTACAACAGCCATGAAAGCAATCATCTTAAATCAATTAAGCACCAGCATCCGCAGCGATGACTCGTTTCTTTTTGTAGTTTTGGTCATTTCTTTTCTGGCTTTGCTGGTGGGGCTTCACTATTTCATTGTGCATTTCACTGCTATCAGGCAGGCATTTCTCAATTACATTAACACCTACTACTCCATGCTTTCGCGTGATGAGGAGTAGCCTGTAATTTTTTCAGTCACCTGTTTCCGCACTGCTTAAGGCTTCTGCCTGTTCATTCTGTCGCTTTGTCTTTTAATTTCTCCCGAATTTCCTTTTTTCAAGCCATTTTTTCAGCAAATTGATGCTCTTTTTGCATTGGCCATTCTTTTGAGCAATGCAGCGCAGGAGTAAAACCAACAAAATGAATTTTAATAATTATACTATCAAAGCACAGGAAGCTGTGCAAAAAGCTTTGGAGATTGCATCGCTCAATGGTCAGCAGGCTATTGAAACGGGGCATTTGTTACAGGGCGTATTGAGCAGTGAAGATACCATTGCTGAATTGCTGCTGAAAAAACTGAACGTAAATGTGCCGCGCGTAAAAGAGGCCCTTGAACGTATGGTGCAGGCTTATCCTAAAGTAAGCGGTGGAAATCCGTACCTGAGCAATGAGGCCAATCAGGTGCTTATCAGAGCCACCTCTTCACTCAAAGAGTTTAAAGATGAATACATCACACTGGAGCACTTACTCATCGGACTCATCAGTGGAAAAGACCAGGTAGCCTCTCTTTTAAAAGATGCCGGTGCCACAGAAAAAGACCTCAAAAAAGCCATTAAAGATAACCGCGGTGATAATCGTGTAACCAGCCAAACGGCCGAGAACACTTACAACTCATTGGCTAAATATGCCAAGAATTTAAACGAACTGGCCGAGAGCGGTAAACTTGATCCCGTAATTGGTCGCGATGAAGAAATAAGACGTGTGCTGCAAATCCTCTCCCGCAGAACCAAAAACAATCCGGTGCTGATAGGTGAACCTGGTGTAGGTAAAACGGCCATTGCAGAGGGTCTTGCCCACCGTATTGTGAGTGGTGACGTTCCGGAGAATCTGAAATCAAAAGTAATTTATTCCCTTGATATGGGTTCGCTGATAGCCGGTGCCAAATACAAGGGTGAATTTGAAGAACGTTTAAAAGCCGTAGTAAAAGAAGTAATAGACAGCGATGGAGAAATCATTTTGTTTATTGATGAGATTCATACGCTGGTAGGTGCAGGCGGTGGCGGAGACAGTGCCATGGATGCCGCCAATATTTTAAAACCCGCATTGGCCCGTGGGGAATTACGCTCCATCGGTGCAACTACCTTAGGCGAGTACCAGAAATACATTGAGAAAGACAAAGCACTCGAAAGACGTTTCCAAAAAGTGTATGTAGATGAACCCGATAGTGAGGATGCCATTTCCATTTTACGTGGTTTAAAAGAACGTTATGAAGTACACCACAAAGTACGCATTAAAGACGAAGCCATTATTGCTGCGGTAGAACTTTCTCAACGCTACATCAACGATCGTTTTTTACCGGATAAGGCCATTGACCTGATGGATGAAGCAGCTTCTAAATTGCGCCTGGAGATTGACTCTGTTCCGGAAGAACTGGACGAACTCAACCGCAGAATTATGCAGTTGGAAATTGAACGCGAGGCCATCAAACGTGAAGGCGATGATGACAAAGTAAAAACCATCTCTGAACAAATTGCCAACCTGAGCGAGGACCGCAACTCCTTAAAAGCAAAATGGCAAAGTGAAAAAGTGGTGGTGGAAGGCATACAGGTTAAAAAAGAAGAAATAGAACAACTGAAGCAGGAAGCCGAACTGGCCGAACGCGCAGGTGATTATGGCAAGGTAGCCGAAATACGTTACGGCCGTATCAAAGAAACCGAGGAGGCTTTGTTGCAACTGCAAAGCAAATTGAACGAAGCTCAAGGTGACAATGCGATGGTGAAAGAAGAAGTGGATGCCGAAGACATTGCCGGTGTGGTAAGTCGTTGGACAGGTATTCCTGTCACCCGCATGCTGCAAAGCGAACGCGAAAAACTGTTGCATCTGGAAGAAGAGTTACATAAACGTGTGGTGGGTCAGGAAGAAGCCATTGCTGCCATAAGCGATGCGATACGCAGAAGCCGCGCAGGATTGAGCGACCCTAAAAAACCCATTGGTTCATTTATATTTTTAGGAACAACCGGTGTGGGTAAAACGGAACTCGCCAAAGCACTTGCAGACTTTCTCTTTAACCAAGAGAATTCCATGGTGCGTATTGACATGAGTGAGTACCAGGAAAAACACACAGTATCGCGCTTAATCGGAGCGCCTCCGGGATACGTGGGCTACGATGAAGGCGGCCAACTCACTGAAGCCGTTCGCAGGCGCCCCTACTCTGTTATTCTGCTTGACGAAATTGAAAAAGCACACCCTGATGTGTTTAACATATTGCTGCAGGTATTGGATGACGGACGTTTAACCGATAACAAAGGACGCACAGCCAACTTTAAAAATACCATCATCATCATGACTTCCAACATGGGTTCACACCTTATACAGGAAAACTTTGAACTGGTTACAGAAGCCAATCAGGATGAGGTAATGGCCAAAACCAAAAATCAGGTATTTGACCTGTTGAAGAAAAGTATTCGACCTGAATTTTTGAACCGTATTGATGATGTGATTATGTTCACACCGTTAAGTAGAGAAAATATACGCGCCATTGTCGAGTTGCAATTTGAAGGCATTCGCAAAACACTGGCACAAAACGGTATTGAATTAAATGCTACCGAAGAGGCTATGGACTGGCTC
>DATGWX010000294.1:0-2607 GCA_035299275.1 Bacteroidia bacterium | reverse complement strand
TCGCCTGCATGGGGGTTGAGTCCGAGCAAGGCTATGCGTGGTTTGCTTATGCCAAAGTCACTGAACAGGCTCTTTTTCATTACCCGTAGTTTCGATACGATTTTTTCTACAGATAATTTACCTGCAACCTCTTTAAGTGGCAGGTGGCCGGTAGCCAGTCCCATTTTGAGTTCACTGCTAAGCAAAAACATCAGGTGCTCAGGCGCACTTAATGCATGAGCCAAATATTCTGTGTGCCCTATAAACTTTTCTCCGCTTTGAGCTGCGGGTATGTTGTGTTTGTTTAATGGTGCCGTAAGTAAACCGTCAATTTTGCCTTCTTTTAAATCTGCTGTGGCCAGTTCCAATGAGCGTAGAGCATATTTTCCGGCTATATCGGTTACCTCTCCCGGTTTAATTTCTATTTCTTCTTCCCAGCATACCAACACATTGGGGCGTTTGGCATTCAACTGGTCAACCCCTTTGGCAATAAATAAATTGAACTCGTTGTACCCTAATAGTTTTTTGTAGAATGAAAATATTTTGGGTGAAGCATACACTACCGGAATGCAAAATTCAGTGATGCGTTGATCCATTAAGGTTTTAATGATTACCTCGGGACCTACACCATTAACATCGCCCAGTGTTATGCCGATTATCGGAGTTTTGCTTCTGTTCATTACTTCGCGCTGTTGAGAATAAAATCAAATAATAATCTTACGCCTACTCCGGTGCCGTTTTTTACACGGTAGCCATCGTTACTGCTGGTAAAGGCGGGGCCGGCAATATCAAAATGCATCCAGTCGTAATCGGTATAGTATTCCAGAAATTTCCCTGCGGTTATGGCTCCGGCAACCGGCCCGCCAATATTTTTCATATCGGCAATGTCTGATTTAATCAGATTTTTGTATTCATCCCAGAAAGGAAATTCTACCAAACGTTCGTATACGTTGTTACCGCTTTTCTTTAACTGATTTTTTGTTTTTTCCTCAGCTGTTCCCATGCACACAATGCCGTACTGGCCAATGGCTGCGGCAGCTGCACCGGTTAAGGTAGCAAAGTCGAGCACCAACTCAGGTTTGTATTTTTTAGCATAAGCCAAAGCATCAGCCAATAGCATTCTACCTTCTGCATCAGTATTCAGTACTTCCACAGTTTTGCCGCTGTACATTTCAATTACATCACCCGGAGTGTATGCATTTTCACCGGGGCGGTTATCCGTTGCAGGTACCAAAGCAACTACATGGTATTTTAATTTAGCTTTAGCAACAGCATACATGGCACAAGCTACAGCTGCGGCTCCGGCCATATCGCACTTCATGGTGTCCATGCTGTTGGGTGTAGGCTTGAGGCTTAAACCTCCGGTGTCATAAACAACTCCTTTACCTACCAGTACCAGCGGCTTTTTGTTTTTAGCACCTTTGGGCTTATACTCCATTATGCTGAATGTAGGAGGAGTTTGGCTGCCTTTGTTTACAGCTAACAGCCCACCCATTTTTAATGCTTCAATTTTTGCTTTGGTTAATACCTCTACATGAAAACCGGCTTCTTCACCCATCTTTTGGATTTCTTCAGCCAGTTTAGGTGCGCTTAGATAGGACTGTGGCTCATTAACCAATGTACGCGCTTTGCAGGTAGCCTCTATCAATATGCTCAACTGATCGAGTTCTTTTTTGTCCAGCTTTTTGCTGTTTACTGCAATAGTTTCCAGAGTGTTTTTTTCTTTGGCAGCATCACTGCGGTACTTTAAAAACTGATAATTGCTCAGGGCAATACCTTCAACAATGGCCAAAGCGGCATCACTGTCATTCATCACATCTTCCACAATTACTTGTTTTTGTTTGTGTGAGTTTAAAGCCGCACATATTTTACTGCCTGCCATGCGCATATCTTCCAGCTGAGCGTAGCGTTCTTTTTTATCTTTGGGAATAACAATGCATACCAGTCTATCAAACTGGTTAACGGTGATTAATTTTTCATCGTCTTTCAATTTTCGGGTAATGTAGGCCACTTCCTTTTCAGTAAACTGATAGGCCGACCACTTGGTCTTTTTATCGGCCAGCAATACAATTGATGTGTCTGAAGTAGCTTTTGAAGCTTTTTGGATGAATACTGCCATAGGTTAACTATTTTCGAGGCCTCAAAAATACATTATTTGCACCAACTTGCTAACGTTGCCTTCCGATGGAAAAAGTAAAAGCTAAAAAACACCTGGGTCAGCATTTTTTGCGGGACGAAAATATTGCCTTGAAAATTGTTGATGCACTGATGGAGGCACACAGTGGTAAAACCATACTGGAAGTGGGGCCGGGCATGGGGGTGTTAACCAAATACCTGTTGGAGCGTTTACCTGAGCACGTGTATGTAGCTGAGGTTGATACTGAGTCAGTAAGGTATCTTAAAGAGCATTATCCTATTCTGGCTCCCCGTATTCTGGAAGAGGATTTTTTGCAAATTGATTTTAACCGCCTGTCAACACCTGTTTCAGTAATAGGCAATTTTCCCTACAACATTTCTTCACAAATAGTTTTCCATATTATTGAACAAAAAGACATTACACCGCTAATGGTGGGCATGTTTCAACGTGAGGTGGCCCAACGGTTTGTGGCCATACCCCGAACAAAAGCG
>DATGWX010000293.1:0-2588 GCA_035299275.1 Bacteroidia bacterium | reverse complement strand
CTACGATGGCACAAACTTTTGTAGTTCCGATGTCGAGACCTACGATGATTTTACTGTTGCTCATATATGCAGTATTATATTATTTTTTTGTACAAACTATTTGTCCTTTGTATTTGAGGTTGATGGTGCCGTATTGGTTCCAACCTGTTTTGGTTAAAGCCTCTTTGTAAAACAACATCAACCTGTTTAATTTCTCTTCCAAACCTTCAGTGGTTCCCAGAATAATCTGGTGGTCGCCCACCTTAGGTATCAATATCAATTCACTCTTATCGTTCACCAGCACCTGTTCCATCTGCGCTTTCCAAAATTCATCTTTTTCCAGAAAGGTAGCCAACTCAAACAACTGCTGCGTTACCACACTTTTTAATGAATCTCCTTCACTGTATTTTTCATAAATGTTTCCGGTAGCTACCAACACTCGGGCCGTGTAACTATCTGATACCGGCATTTTCAAACCTCTGTTATCAATGTAATATCCTGTTCCGTCATTTCTGATGATGCGAACAATGGGCCTGCGTTGGTACACATCTACCTTCAACTGCCCGTTAAGGTTGGCATACACTTCTGCATTGTACACAAACGGATTTCTTTCCAACCTTGCTTCCAACTCCGCCACATCAATTTTATGAACGGGTTCTCCTACAATGTTATCTTCTTTGCCTTCATTGGTTAATATGCTCACCACTGCTGCACGGTCAATAAAAAAGTTCTCCGCCTCCGGACTAATACTGATATCTATAGCAAGGCAAAGCGTTCGTCCCTGGCTCTTTTGTACAAAACCCAGCGACACCAGCAAGCCGCTTACCAACAGCACCCAAAGGCTGATGATACCGATTTTTTTCAATTGCTGTATACGTTGTTCCTTATCCATACAAGTGTTTTAAAGGTTCAACTAACTGGTCAATATCTCCTGCGCCTATCGTCACCAAAACCTCCGGATGCTTAGCACGCATCAGGTCGAGCAGCTCAGCTTTGGAGCAGAGTGTTTTATTTTTTAATGTAGCTTTATCGAGTAACATCTGTGAGGTTACTCCGGGTATGGGTAATTCACGGGCCGGATAAATATCCAGCAGAATAAGTTCATCAGCCAGGGATAAGCTTTGTGCAAATCCATCAGCAAAATCGCGTGTGCGGGTAAACAGGTGCGGTTGGAAAACAGCCGTTACCTTTTTATCAGGGTACATTTCTTTTACTGAACTTAAAAATGCTTTGATCTCTTCGGGGTGGTGCGCATAGTCGTCAATGTACGTGATGTTCTTCTTACGTAAAATGTATTCAAACCTGCGTTTTGCTCCGCGAAAGGTGGCCAGTCCTTTTCTTAAATTTTCTTCGCTCACACCCATTTGCAACACCACTGCTGAGGCCACTACGGCATTCTCTACATTGTGCCAACCGGGTATACCCAGTGTAAGTTGTGAAATTGTTTTTCCGTTGATGTGGAGGTCAAACGTATATACTGCATCTGTAATGGTAACGTGATTGGCATTTACAGCCGCAGTACCATTAAGTGAGTACACGGTGTAGTCTACTTTCAACTCAGGAATTACCGGCAACCCGGCTTTGATGTATAAGTGCCCGCCTGATTTAAGTTTGTTGGTGTAATCTAAAAATGATTTTTTAAGTTCTTCGTGTTCACCGTAAATATCCAGGTGATCCGCATCGGTTGAGGTGATTACGGCAATATCTGGAGACAGGGTTAAAAAGGAACGGTCAAACTCATCAGCTTCTACCACTACTACTTGCTTATCGTTGTGGGTGCCTGTGCCCAGCAACAAATTAGTATTGTAATTGGCTGAAATGCCCCCGAGGAAAGCACTGCAATCAATACCTCCGCTGCGCAACAAATGTGCAATTAAGGTAGAGGTGGTAGTTTTACCATGTGTACCGGCCACCCCAATGCAAAAGGCCTGCTCGGTAACAGTGCCCAACAGTTGTGAACGTTTGAGTAAGGTGTACCCGTTGTTTAAAAAGAAATTGTACTCGCTGTGGTCTTTAGGTATAGCGGGAGTGTACACCACCAGTACCTGCGCTTTGTTGGCCATGTTGCGTATAGCCTCGTGCACCAGGTTAAGGTCATCTTGGTAATGCACGGCCATGCCCTCCTGCTCCAGTTGTTGGGTGAGCGGTGTACTGGTTTTATCGTAGCCGCTCACCTGCTTGCCCTGCACATGGAAATACCGGGCCAGGGCGCTCATGCCAATGCCGCCAATGCCAAGGAAATAGATATGTTGTACCTGTGCGATCAATTTTCTTTGATTAAGGTATAATGATGAAACGTATAAGAAGTGTTACCATTATTTGATGCGCTGTATCCGACTACTTTGTACCCTTTCTGCGACATGTGTTTTAGTGTTTTACTTATCGCATTATGGAATAGCAGCTTTCCATTGTCTCGATTGTCCCCAATTTTCACTCCAAATAGAATTTTAACATCCTCTTCGAGACCATCATCGTAATAAATATTAATTTTGCTATTTAAATCATTCCCCTTTATAATGGCATAACTAACCTCAGCATTTTCCTTTGCCTTAAACGAATACAGCACCACAGCTCCCAGAGCGATGGCTATTCCGATAAATACATAGAGA
>DATGWX010000292.1:0-1519 GCA_035299275.1 Bacteroidia bacterium | reverse complement strand
TTTGTAATGGTGCAAACCTTTAAATCACAGTCGGCAGTAGTCTTTGCGCTGCTTTTCACCACAGTTTTGTTTTTATTCAACTCCTGTAAAAAGGAAGAGGGGCGTGGTGGGCAGGCTACTATTTCGGGTAAGGTATATGCGTATGATGTCAATAAAAACGGCATTCGGGTTGATTCCGGTTACATAGCCGGAGTAAGGGTATATATTTCTTACGGCAACAGCAATGTGGTGGATGATGATACCCGCACTTCTTTTGACGGTAGTTATTCTTTTGAGTGGCTCAACAAAGGCGACTATAAGGTGTGGGTGGTAAGTGATGATTGTACAGGTTGTCCGCTTAACCAGGGTTCAGATGTGGTAAATGTGAAAGTGGATGATAAAAAGGGTACAGTAACCGTGCGCGATTTAATTTACAGTTTCTGATGGGTTTTGAGGCAGAGGAGCAGGAAGTAAACAAACTGTTGCTGGAGATGGATCCCATTTCACTGCAACAATTGGATGGTGTGCAACTGCTCAACCGTGTTGATTCTAAATTCGTTTTTCACTTCAAACATTTCCCCGATATTCTGAAAGAATTACAGCCGCATTACAACGTGCTGGATATTGATGGCAGGCGCATGTTCAATTATGAATCGCTGTATTTTGATACACGCGATTATTTGTTGTACCGTTTTCACCACAGCGGCCGGCCTAATAGGGTAAAGGTGCGTTACCGCAGGTATATGGACTCAGGTCTTACTTTCTTTGAAGTGAAGTACAAGGTAAACGGTTTACGTACCGATAAAAAAAGATTCAGAGAAAGCACCATTTTTGATACCCTGCGCGACAGAGAAAAAGAACTTATTTATCACAAGTACCTGAATAACGATGATCTGGAGAAAAAGCTCTGGATTCGTTTTAAACGCATCACCTTAGCAGGAAAAAATTTGCCTGAACGGGCCACACTTGATTTGAATATTTGCTTTGATAATTTCAGCAAGGAGGAGGGATTTCCACAGTTGGTAATTGCTGAAGTGAAGCAGGATAAGAGCAGTGTATTCAGCCCCATGATACAGGCGTTTAAGAAAAGACATTTTGAACAGATTGGCTTTAGTAAGTACACCACCGGTGTGGCTTTGCTAGAACCTATAAAACACAACGCATTTAAACCTAACCTTATAAAAATTAAAAAAATATTGCATGGAAACACTTGATTCAGGAGAAGTAGCGGGTCACGCAGACCTGATGGACTTTGTATTACGATATGGCCTCAACCTGGTGGCAATTGTTATTTTGGTGCGCTTTATTTATTACCCGCGCCACCGCAACCAGGACTTTGTTTTTACCTTTTTTCTTTTTAACACCCTTAACTTTTTAATCTGTTTCTTATTGAGCAGTGTAAAACTGAAAATGGGTTTCGCCTTTGGTTTATTTGCTATCTTTTCCATTTTAAGGTACCGAACAGTAACTGTTCCTATCCGCGAAATGGGTTATTTCTTTTTGAGTGTAGCCATGGCCATCATCAACTCACTGGGTCAAA
>DATGWX010000291.1:0-9521 GCA_035299275.1 Bacteroidia bacterium | reverse complement strand
AATGTCGAAATGGTGTCAGTGCGTAGGCAAAAAAACGGTGTCTTATTCTATGTGTAATAAATTCATAGGCTTAAAATTTTAGAATTTTACCCTTAGCTACTTTATCCTTGTTACTCAATGTATAAAAGTAAACTCCTTTGTTCCAATCTATGGTTGTAATTTTCTTGCTATTCTGTGCTGAGGTTTCAAGTATCACTTTACCGCTAACATCAGTAACTTTAAGCTTATATTCTCCCTGTTCGGTTAACTCAAAAATTACTTGCTCAGTTGTAGGATTAGGATATACCCGATGGGGTACACTTTGTATTTCTTGCTCACCGGTGGCAAAAGGCCAAGAGAAATTACCAAGGCTATCGAATTTCATGAGCAACATATTATTCTGCCAGTCATAGTCTAGGCGATTAATTTTTGAAGAAAGTAAGTAGCCCTTATCAAGTGTTTTAATCATATTAATGTGACCTGAAGCATTGGCATATTGAAGCACATTATGCAATAATGACAACATTTGAGAAGTAGCTGTAAATCTATAGTCTATCTGATAAGAATGTGTATTGTATTTTACCACTTCTAATTCTTGGTTTCTATTGGTGTAAACTATTAGCAAATTACCATCTGATAAGGGTGCAATCAAAGGTGCCTCAGCAAAACGTAGATAGCGAGAGTAGGTGTAAAAGGTTTTACCTATAGTATCAAGCAGCATACTTACCCCATTGTTTTTAACCAATTGAATGTAAGTAGTGGCATCGCTATCTTTAGTTAAATGCAGGGTCCAAGTAGTGTTGCCTATACTAGCAGTATCATGGTCCCAGCGTGCTGAAGTAAAACCTGATGTTAGGGAAGAATCATACAACAAAAATGTTGCACAAGTATATATTCCTCCTATTCCCGATGGAGAAATGTATTTTGTTGAATCATAATCACCATTTGGTGTTATATGAACAATGTAGTTAAAATACTTACCTGTATGCGTGCCCCCATAAACACAGCCTATAAGGGTATAACTTGAGTCCAGATTCTGAAAAGTTCCATACGGTGTAAAAAAGGGCTGGTATCCGGGATTCTGAACAACAATATATGTTTTAGAAAACGTAAATTGGCTTTGAGCAAAAGCTATCGATGGAAAAAGTAATAATGCTAAAATAATTATTCTGCTCATAATATTATTTCATTATAATAATTCTTTGAAATGCTGTAAAAGTACCCTTTGTAGTAAAAGTAACACACTTCAAATAATAAACCCCACTGGGCAATTCGCTTGTGCTAAAGTTTCCCGAAGAGCCTTGTCCTTGTACGGCTTTAATTATTTTACCCATAGCATCCAAGAGAACAGCATCAAATTGATATGCCTTTAATGCTTTATCTGAGTAATGTACATCAAAATATAAGTTGGATGCTGTAGGATTAGGATGTGAAGCTAAATAGCTTATTGGTTCATCTTGTGCTGGCATTTTACTTACTTTACCCGGACCTAGTTCACCATATAACCCTCCATTGCTAAGTGGTATATTCCAAAAGCATACGTTGTCACTAAAAGCAGTGTCTTGTTCTATGCGAGGGGTAGCATTGTTATCACTAAAGTTGGTAAGCTGTTGCCCAAGTGCTAAATTATAGCGGTGTATTCGTTTTAATAGTTGGTAATGAAAATATACAAAACCATTCAAACGCATGTTCGGCCCCCTGTCTGGGTCATTGTAATAAAAATTGCTTGGAAAATTGTCTCTAAAAAGTTCTTCGGCTCTTTTAAGAGTTCTATTTTGTCCGGTCTTTGGCGTTGCTAACCAATACCCTAAAAAATTATCAGATGTGTCTCCCATAAGTCTTAAACTGTCATCTAGGCAGCCGGCCTCAGCATAAAATATGGGAAATACTCGGGTAATACTATCACCAGCATAAAAATGCTTATTCCTGTGACCGAACATCATTGTATTGTACGAAGTATATAAATTGTGCCAAGGCAAGGAAGGCAATATACTATCTTCATAGCAGTCATTATCAACACCACCTATATCATTAAACAGGTCAGGACACTCGCAATGAGAAACTCCCGGATTGTGACAATTATAACTAGAAAACCACGGTGCTGTTGTCTGCTCTTTATTTGTAGGGTATCTGGTTGCAGTTGTATACACCATAAAAATTCTATTCAGTCTTTTACGATTCAATAGCGAATCTTTTAACTCCTCTAATTCAGATGCTCTTTGCTGAATGAGTCCCTTTACATTTGCATTGGCTCTGGTACAGGAATCAAATTGATACCAACTTAGCCCGTCACCAAGCAGTCTGCCAATGTAATCATCAACAGATCTTATATTGAAGTCATTCCTAGCAACGGTTAACATTCTTTTAATATATAATTTGTGATTGTCAAATAAGGTATCCGTTTGGCTATACCCACTCAGGTCGTCATTGCTTCTCCAAAACTCATCCTCCAACACAATTTGCCCTATTTTACCTGTGTATTTGTAGTTATAATTTTGAAGTGACGATTGAAAACTATTGAAATCGCCTGTTCTGAAAAAGATATTCTCAACATGTGGCACATTTGGTAAATCGCCACCTGCAATACCCACATGTTGTACACCGTAGTTTAATTTTGCCCTTACAATAAAGTTATACAATTTCTCATTCAGGTAGGTAATTAAATTTTGAGAGCCCCCACCTGTAAGATTTACAGTATAGTTGGTGTTGATGTCAAAACCTCTTTTAGTAAACAAGTATGCGCTTCCATAGAAATAGATGTAGTTAAACTGGTGAGTTTGGCAAAATTCTAATAATTCGTTCTCTCTGTATGGGTTGCCTATTATTCCAGTGTATTGAGTTGAAGTGGGATTGGTAATCTCAGATTCATTAATTGTACTGCCTGTGCACCATCCGCAGAAAGTGTAATCATATGTATTTAGATAAGTTGTATCAGTATTACCTATCATCTTATCCGAATACAATATTCGAGGCATGGTACAGTCATCTGGTATGGGCAATAAGGTTTGTAAATCATTAGTACTTTGTATCACCCCTGCCAGTTCATATACGTTAAAGCGGGCTGCATACATATTTCCACTTTCGGTAACTCCAAAGCTGCTATTGTAACCTGCAACATACAACAGGCCGTTGCGGTGAAACATAGCATTGGCATAATCAGTACTTGTGCCACCACCGTACTCATCAAAAAGTAAGTTACCCACACTATCAGCAGCTACAAAGTAAAGGTCGCTAGCTCCTTCACCATAGCTTGCTGTACTACCTGCCATAAACAAGGCATTGCCTATGCGTATAATGCTGTTAAATTTATCATCGTTGCTACCACCGTAAGTTTGGTGGCTTTCATAAATACCACTTCCATCTACCAATGCTATTAATGCATCGGTATTACCGCTGTTATCGGTATAGCCGGCCAACCAGTACTTGCCGTTACGGGTCATGGCAATGGAGTTGGCATAGCTTGAAAAAGTTTGTGCCAGCAACTGATAGGTTAATTGGTTACCGCTGGAGTCTAACTCCAATAAAAAGGCTTGGGGTAAACCTCCGCTATAATCAGTTCCTGTTATAACAATGTTGCCGTTTACTTTGGTTAATACAGCTGTGGCTTCTTGATGGCCGCTACCACCGTAAAGGTTACTCCACAATACAGTACCGCTACTGGTATCTGCTTTTACAACGTATATGTTTTTGTTTGTTCCCAATGTGTTGCTGTAGCCTACCAAAACCATGTTGCCCTCATGACTTTGAGCAAGGTCGTTAAAATAATCGTTATCGGCAGTGCCTATAGCTACACTAAAAGCTACATTACCAGCAATGTCATGTTTAATAAAATAGCCTTCATCATCTGAGCCTCCATTTGGTTTGGTATATCCGGCAATAAAAAAAGAGGAAGCGTCTTTTTGCCAAATGGCTTTGGCCACATCATCGTTATTGCCTCCAACTGTTTTAGTCCAAAGTGTATCGCCAATAGAATCAGTATAAAGAATATAAACGTCTTTGTTATTGGTGCCTTGTTGCAGGTAACCGGCCATCATCACTTTGTAGTCAGTGGTAACAGCGAGGTCAAACCCCTCTTCATTTCTATCTGTCCCGTAGCCTTGCTCAAAGTATCCGTATTGAGCAATAGTATTAGTAAACTGAAATAATAACAAAAATAGAAATGCAAGGTACTTAATAAATTTGTTTGAGTTTTCCATAACAGAAATTTTTCACCAAAGCTAAAAAGACTTTAGAGTCAAAGATATAGGGAAAACCCTAAATATCAATAGGGAAAACCCTAAACTTAAGTAGTGAAAACCCTAAAAATGGGGATGTAAGGGATTTGCTGTGTGTTGCTTTACATTAATTCGCATCAATTACAATTATGCGAATTAACAGAGGTAAACGTGTTGTGCTATCAGCATAATTTATCCTTTTCTCCTCCAATCAATTATTTACTATTTTCGTCTATGCATTTTTCAATCACCTCACTCCTGCTTGCGGTTACACTACTCGCAGGAGCTAAACCTCCGGCAACAGACACTGTTGCCATTAGACAGCACCTTATCAGCCTCACCAAAACCACGGGCTACCGCAACCATCAAAACATTGCTTTGCTTAACCAAACAGCTCAATACATTTACAATCACTTTAAGCAGTATGCCGATACCGTTTTCTTTCAGGAATATCCGGTTAAAGAAAAAATATATAAAAACGTTATTGCCCGATTTGGAATGCAAAATACCAAAACAATTGTTGTGGGTGCGCATTATGACGTGTGTGGAGATCAGGAAGGAGCTGATGACAATGCCAGCGGAGTGACCGCTTTGCTCGAATTGTCGCGTATGTTATACCAACAACCATTGAAGCATTGTATTGAACTGGTAGCCTATACACTTGAAGAGCCACCTTATTTTGAGGACAAAGAAATGGGTAGCTACCAACATGCGGAGATGTTGCACAAGAATAACGCAACTGTTTACGGAATGATTTCAGTAGAGATGATTGGTTATTACCGGGATGAAAAAAACTCTCAGGGCTACCCCGCAGGTGCGGGTTTTCTAAAACACGTATACGGAAATCAAGGTAACTTCATTACGTTGGTTCGTAAATTCGGCAGCGGGAAGTTTGCCAATAAATTTTGCGGAAAATTCAAAAGAGCAGGAACCATTAAAACAGTCAACTTTAAAGCACCTGCATCAATGCCCGGCATTAACCTTTCCGACCACCTCAATTACTGGCACTTTGGCTACAGTGCGTTGATGATAACCGACACCTCATTTTTTCGAAATAAAAATTACCACGAAAGAACCGACACGTTGGAAACACTTGACATCAAACGTATGGCCGGAGTGATTGACGGTTTATGCATTGCGCTGCTGGCTCTTGACTAATCTGCCTTGTTTTTAATACGAACTTAAGTACTATTGCAATCACACATGTTGTACAGCCTGTTAAAAATTGGAGTTCGTGTAACGGCACGTTTATATTTTAGCCAGATTAAGGTGACCGGACTTCATCATGTCCCTGCAGACAAACCGATTCTTCTTTTACCTAATCACCCCAACTCTTTTCTGGATGCTGTATTATTAGAGGCTTATTTTAAATACCCCGTTCACTCACTTGCCCGGGGAGATGTTTTTAACCGTGCCTTTTTTGCCCGTTTGCTCAATGCTATTCATATACTCCCCATATACCGCATCACTGAAGGGAAAGAGAACCTGAGTAAAAATAACAGCACATTCGATACCTGTGCGCAGTTGCTTGAACAAAATAAAACCGTATTAATTTTTCCTGAAGGCCGCAGTATCCCTGACCATGAATTGCGCGTTTTTAAAAAAGGTCCTCCACGTATATCAGCCAGGGCATGGAAAAGCAGCGGTCCGGCAACTGAGTTGATAGTTATTCCCATCGGACTTTCGTATGCTCATTTTAACGGAGCGGGAAACACCGTGCACATTAAAGCAGGTAAAAGTTACACGGCTCAACACTTTAACCTTACGCAAAGTGATGCTGCTTTTGTAAAAGATTTCAATACTATTCTTCACCATGACATAGCATCCCTTATCGACATTCCTGAAGTGGCCAAAAGCAAATCACCCGCTCAGCAATGGTACTTTGCACCTTTGTACCGGTTGTGTTCTTATGTAGCCCCACGTTTAGTGGAAGATTACACGTTTCATGACTCCATACGTTTTGGTCTGTTCTTGTTTTTATGGCCCTTATACGGTATTTTAGTGGCAGGAATTGGTTATGCCTTGTTGAGCATAACTTTCAACTAATCTAAAAACATGAAACTAAAAACTCTTTTGTTGTTGCCATTGCTGTGGCTATTTACTATGGCCTTTACCCCGCACCCTCCGGCAACAGAAACTATAGTGATTAAAACCACCATCTACTGCGATCACTGCAAAATATGCGAGACCTGTGGTGAGTTGTTAATTAAGCAACTGTACCATGAGAAGGGGATAAAAAACATTGAGTTGGATGAAAAAGCCATGACTATTAAAGTAGTGTACAGCACGAAGAAAACATCTGCTGATAAAATAAAACAGGCTATTGCCGCTTTAGGATATGATGCCGATGAGGTTAAAGCTAAACCTGAAGCAGTGGCCAAACTGGGTGGCTGTTGCCTGAAGAAGTAACGTCTGAAAAATTATTGGTAAAGTTTCTCACCCGCTTTAACAGCAACGGATAAGTTATTTTCCTTAGGCGGAATAGGACAACTGAAAGCCGGATTATACGCGCAATAAGGTGTGTAGGTAAAATTAAAATCCAACTCTACGTCTTCTTTATCGGGTATACTAAATTCGAGGTAGCGTCCACCTGCATATGTTTCCGTTCCGTTAGTTAAATCAGTGAACGGAATAAAAAGATACTTTTCGTAGCCAGCCTGTTTACTTAACTCGGGGCTTTGATAAACACTCAACGTACAAGGCTGATTATCTAAAGAGAAATATAACTCTCCGTATTTCACATACACATACGTTTTGCTGTTGGTATGCGGAAAAGCAAAGGGCAACTCACCGGTTGAACGTTTAAATTTCGCTTTTACTTTATACGCGGCATCTTCAGCATAATATTTTACTCCTGTAAAAGAGGCTATAGCTTCTTTAGGTAAAGGCGACTTCTCCGCATCCTTGAAATTAGCATCAATCTCAGCCCTGTGCTCAGCCACGGTTTTGTGTACAACTTCCACCCCGCCATTGCAGGCTGCCAATGCAACCGCCAGAAACAAAACTACACTCTTACTTATGGCCATATCTTTGCTTTTACTGTTTGAATAACTTCAATCTCATCTGAGTTTTTTGATATGAGTGCATATACTTCCATCTTACGGAAGTTCCATGCATTATCTAATTTCACTTCATACTCCCGTTCATAAACTCTTCCTACGGGTTTAGTAACTGTAATCGCTTCACCTGTGTACGGAGTAATCAATCTGCGTAACACGTGGTCATGCTGATAGTCATCTATATAAGTGAACACATCTTTTTGCACATCAATTAAGCTGTCTTCCATCAATCCGATGGTGAGGAGGTTGGTGTCGTTTACCAGTTGTGAATAGGTAAGTTTTACACGCACCTTCAGTTTACGTGTAGCACTATCAAATGAAATTGTTTTGAACTCCAGTTTTACCGGACTGCCTGCAGCCAACTCCTGCCCTGCATACGTAGGCCAGTTAGCGTAATTGATTACAGTCACTGAGTTTTCACCCGCAAATTTTTTGCGGTTAATGGCACCGGCAGGTAAGCCCAATGCATTGCCGTTGAGCAACAGAATATCCTTACCGTATGAGGTTCTGAAATTGTATTTACTTACATGCGGGGGAGAATTAAATGGAGTTGTCAAATCATTAAACAAGGGTTCACCGGGATGTATAGCTACCACAACAACCCGCCCGGGATTGGCATTGTATATTTCTTTTGCTTTGGTTTGTGCACGCGGACAGTTGGGGCAATTCACTCCTGTAAAATCTTCAATGAGTACGTTCTTGGGTTGATCTCCGGCCACCACTGAATTGTCCATGTACGAGGTGTCTTTTGACGGAACCGGCACGTCAAAATTGATAGCCGGTGGTTCTTCCTCACAGGAAACTATAAATAAAGAAGCCAGTGCAAGTAGTGCGAAAGATGAATGTATTTTTCTGATCATAACCTTGAATTAAAAACTGGTGGTTAATGTAAAACGAACTCCGCTGAAAGCCGGTTCTACACGGCACACACCGCCTGTGCAGTTTACACCTTGCGGCTGTTTAATGTAGGCCAGTGTAAAGCGGGATGTTTTGTGTGTATAGGCAGCAAATACTGTTGGGTAATGAAGTACTTCTTTGGGTATACTGGAGCCGGCAAAACGATGTGGCTGGTGGTTCACCAAATCTCCCGCAGCAAAGGAATAGTGAGGCGCAATGTTAAATTCAGCCAGCACGTTTACAAAGCCTCCTAAATCCTGTTTTGTATCCATGTATTGCCACTCAAAACGAAGTGATTTGCGTGTATTAAACTTGTAGGTAAACTCTCCGAAAGGTGTGAGTGCATACACGGTGGGTGCACCCGGTTTAATCTCATAAATTCTTTGGTTATATTGAATGGATTGTATACCCAAGGTTGCCTTAAATGATTTGGTAAATTTATGTTGTGCATCAAAATAGATCTCCTGAAACAAAGGCTCAGTATCCAGCTTTGTTACTTTGGAATAGTTGGCAGTGAAAGTTGTTTTTTTGTTTGGGGACCATACCACATCACCCTGTATGGCTTCTTCACCCAACTCCTGTACAACTGAATTGTAACGGGCAAGTAACCGGTAAGTATTTTGACGGGTGAGTGAAGGCAGATAGTTCAAAACCCCGCTCAAGAGTTGCTCTGTAGGTGCCACACGAAAACCATAATGATCAATGCGCTTGTACTGTGCGTTGATGCCTAAACCTTTTTGAGAATATGACAGGGTAGCATAATAAATATCACCTCTGCGTAAAAAATAATTCTGATTGGTATCTAATGGTGCAGGTGCAATATTGTCCGGTGTTTTACCACAATACTCTAAATACAAACTGAAATTTTTATACCTCAGGTTGGTGTAGGCGTTGTAAGTATACGTGTTGTATTTAGGATAAAACCTGTCGGTTAACGGATAACCGTTGATGGTGGTAACAATGTTGTTCATGGTAGCCTGGTCGATAGTGCGGTTAACCAAGGATGTACCAGCATCAATACCAAAGTTGTCATTGATTTGCCAGGAGTTTTCTGCATTTACACCTTTCACTACTTCCGGAAAAACATTAAAACGGTTGGTGAGTGAACCTTTAAGCTGACCGGTAAATGCTTTCACTTTAAAGTTATCTGTAAAACTGTAAACAGCACGTGCACCGCGAATCGCATAGTCAATACCGATGTTACGGTCTTCATAAGCACGAAACACCATGCCACTGCCAAACTGGTCGTAAAAATAACCCGCAGTGATGTTTAATTTTTCTATGTCTTTACTTACCTGCCAAAAACCAATTCCCTGATCGGTATAAGCTGTTTGAGGATTGAGCAATGGTGAATTATTGAACAGGTCATAAC
>DATGWX010000290.1:0-3996 GCA_035299275.1 Bacteroidia bacterium | reverse complement strand
CGCGGTTAGGGCCGGTCACTTCTACTTCTACATAACTTAAGCCGCGCAAGCCGGTGTCTATAGAAGGCACATCATTAGCAATCATTGAGGTGTCGGAAATCAATACCACATCAGCTTTTAAACGTTCTACATTTTCTTTACAAAAAGTGCCCAGGTTAGAACTTCCTACTTCTTCTTCACCTTCAATCATGAACTTCACATTACAAGCCAAAGAGTTGGTTTGCATCATGGTTTCAAAGGCTTTCACGTGCATGTAAAACTGCCCTTTATCATCAGCTGAACCGCGCGCGAAAATGGCACCTTCAGGGTGAACGGCTGTCTTTTTAATGGTAGGTTCAAAAGGTGGTGTGTGCCACAAATCCAAAGGAACTGCAGGTTGTACATCGTAGTGACCGTAAACCAACACTGTGGGTAATTGAGGGTCAATCATTTTTTCACCGTATACAATAGGGTGGCCGGCAGTTGGGCAAACCTCTACTTTATCAGCACCTGCAGCAATTAGTTTTTCTTTTACATATTCTGCTGCTTGCGCTACATCATCTTTATAAGCTGAATCTGCACTGATGGAGGGGATGCGCAGCAATTCAAATAATTCATTTAAGAAACGATCTTTGTTTTGAGCTAAAAATTCTTGTTGTGTCATGATAACTTGCTTTTCGGGCAAAGTTAGGGGACACAACCGTTAAAACAAGTGTCCTTAAGCAGTGTTATTTGATTACGTAATTTATCCCTACTTGAATTTTATTGTATGAATCAGGAGAAAAGGCACCTGTGAGAGTGAATCCTTTTTTACGTATGCCGGCATTCACTGCTACTTCATTTGCTGAATTTAAATATCCGCCTAACATGAACATGTCTTTATACCACACTTCATTGACTAGATGCGGTATAATTTCGCTTTTATTTCTGTTTACCAGAACTAATGTGTGAATGGCCATTTGTTTTTTCAAAAGGAACCGATATCCAGCCTGTAAATTTAAATCGCGGTATTTCATTTCAGCTATTGTTTTTAACTCACTGTTTGCACCATCTTGAGTAATTATTGTATAATCGGTATTCAGTACATGACGTATAGCCATAGCCAACCAAAATTTTTCTGAAGTTAAAGCAAAACCCAGATCCAAGTCAGGCACAAAGTATGACTTAGCTGGAGGAAGGGCAGTAGAAGGAACCTGACTGCCTGATCCGTTCAGTTTATTATAATCCCAATGACTAAACAGAAAACCTGTACGAATACCGGCTGAAAAAACAGTTTTTTCCGTAATGTTTTTTCTCCATGCATAAGCTATACCTGCACCGCCTTCATGGTCAACAAAGTTAAATTTGTTGGTTATATAGTTGCCATAAAATCCAAAGGCCCCTTGCAATTTTCTAGCTTTTACTTCAGCTATAAGTGTTGTACCCAAATGGTTGGGTTGAGTCCATCCAAAGGCACTTTCGCAGGTCTGAAACAGACTCATTGAGGCCTTTGCATCTGCCCAACCGGTAAGTGCCGGGTTGGTGAGAGCCCTGTTTTCATGAATAAGGAAATTAGAATAAGTAATTTGTGCAGCACAACTTACTCCCAAAGTCATCAGACACAAGGTTGCAGTTATTTTCATAATAATTATTTTGTTTCTCAAATTTACTCATTTGTGTTTAAATATCAAGCAGTTTGTGTGTTGATATTTAACCCCGAAATGCCAGTGTACTTTACCTAATTTCGCACCAATGAAGCACCACGAACTCGATTATATTTCTTTACTTAATGAACCTCAACGGGAGGCCGTTTTACATACGGAAGGTCCGGTGATGATAATAGCCGGTGCAGGTTCAGGTAAAACCCGTGTACTTACCTACCGTATTGCCCATTTGCTGCGTAACGGAGTGGATGCTTTTAATATCCTGTCACTCACCTTTACCAATAAAGCCGCTCGTGAAATGCGGGAACGGATAGAGAAAGTAGTAGGGCATGAGGCACGCAACATTTGGATGGGAACTTTTCACTCTATTTTTGCGCGCATATTGCGTACCGAGTCAGAGAAGTTGGGGTATCCAAGAAATTTTACTATTTACGATACGGATGATGCAAAAAGCTTAATCAAAAGTATTGTATCTGAAATGAAGCTGGACGAGAAAATATACAAGCCGAATATTGTACTCGGCCGTATTTCAAATGCCAAAAACAACCTCATTAATGCCCGTGGTTATTTTGAAGATTCCGCATTAACTGAAGCGGATGCTGCATCGGGTCGCCCTAAAATTGCTGATATCTACCTCGTTTATCAGGACCGTTGTTTTAAAGCAGGTGCCATGGATTTTGATGACTTGCTCATGAAAACCTATGAGCTACTCAACCGGCATACGGATGTGCTGAATAAATACCAGCATCAGTTTCGTTACATCATGGTGGATGAGTTTCAGGATACCAACCATTGCCAGTACATGATTGTGCGTAAGCTGGCCGCAGCTTTTCAAAACGTGTGTGTGGTGGGAGATGATGCACAAAGTATTTATGCTTTCCGCGGGGCAACTATCAAAAATATTCTCGACTTTAACAAAGACTACCCCGACTTGCAGGTATTTAAACTGGAGCAAAATTACCGCAGTACACAAACTATTGTGGAAGCTTCCAGCAGTATCATTAGCAAAAACCGTGACCAACTCAAGAAACAAGTGTTTACTGAGAATGTACCCGGCAGTAAGATAAGTGTGTTCAAAGCCATCAACGACAATGAAGAAGGGCGTATGGTGGCCTCCTCCATTTTTGAAGAAAAAATGAGGGAACACAAATCCAATGCTGATTTCGCAATTCTTTACCGAACCAATGCCCAATCACGTGCGCTGGAAGAAGCCTTGCGTAAATTGAATATTCCTTACCGCATATATGGAGGTTTATCCTTCTACCACCGCAAAGAGATTAAAGATTTACTGGCTTATTTCAGGTTAGCCATTAACCAGCAAGATGAGGAAGCACTGAAGCGAGTGATTAACTATCCTGCGCGCGGTATTGGTAAAACAAGCATTGATAAGTTGATTGTATTGGCGGCACACCACAATACCTCCATGTGGACCATCCTCGAAAATGCAGAAAGTTTCGCGGCCGATTTAAAAGCAGCATTACGTCCGCTTACAGAATTCAGAACCATGATTCAGAGTTTTGCTGTGCAGGCTCAAAACAACAATGCGTTTGATGTGGCGTTGAACATTGCCAAATCATCTACTTTGCTTAAATCGTTGCACGAAGACAAAACGGTAGAAGGAATTGCACGATATGAAAACCTGCAGGAATTACTCAACGGTATCAAAGAGTTTAGCGTAGAAGAACCGGTGGAAGGAGAGGTAAATTTTCTGGCCCGCACACTGGATAACTACATGCAGGATATCGCCCTTTTAACAGACTCGGACAAGGTAGATGACACCGATAACGTAAAACTGATGACCATTCATGCGTCAAAGGGGTTGGAGTTTCCATACGTGTACATTGTTGGTTTGGAAGAAAATCTTTTTCCCTCCCAACTTTCGGTTAACAGCCGTCAGGAGTTGGAGGAAGAACGCAGGTTATTCTATGTGGCCATGACACGTGCCATGGATAAACTTACCTTGGCCTATGCCACCAGTCGGTTTAAATTCGGTACGTTAAACCCGGCTGAGCCCAGTCGTTTTTTGTTTGAAATTGACCCGCAGTTTTTACAAATGGAGCGATTGTTTGCCGCAGGAAATCAACAAGCCTCGCGCGATTTATCCGGCTTTGAGGATAGGGTTTCAGGGAAAAAAACATCACTCTCCGGTTTAAATGTAAAAAAGCTGCCGGGTAATTTTACCAGTTTGCCCAAAGCCTTTGCTAAACCTACTCCACAGCCCGTTGATAACGATTTTATCCCCGATGATACCCGTAATCTCACAGAAGGGGCGAAAGTACTGCACCAGCGCTTCGGAAAAGGAGAGGTGATTAAGCTGGAAGGCAATGCAGATAACCGTAAAGCCACTATCAATTTTATGGGATTGGGTGAAAAA
>DATGWX010000289.1:0-10196 GCA_035299275.1 Bacteroidia bacterium | reverse complement strand
GCCGAAACCGGGATCGGTATCAAAAAAATACTCGACCCGTTCAATGCGTTGCGCAAAAACAGCCACATGCGCCAACAGCAGAAGAAATAACAACTGGAGTTGCTTCATCTGTGTGCTTAGTCTTGCTTTTTAGCTTTGATGTTAATTTGCAACGTGCTGTTCTTTTTTACCACAGGCGCAACAGTAAACGTTTTAATCTGCGGAATGGAAGGCTCGCCACCGTAGGCAGGCAATGGTGCACCACCTCCGTACAATCCTATATCCGTAGCATCAGTACCCGCGCCTTTGCCGGGTGAAGCTGATTGCAAGTGGTAGTCCTGATTAAAATCAAAAGCGTATTGTGTGGCATTAACAAACTGCGGGTTGGTTGCACTCAGGTTGCCGCTGCCTCCGTTGGTTCCGTAAGGCAAAGTATTGTTGGAGGTGTTGTACGTAATGTTGTTGCTAAAGTTGGAATTGCTGCATCCCTGCGGAGCCATGCCATAAAAAATGTTGTTGGCAATTAAGGCATTCGATACGTTGATGAAAGCGTTGGCCTGTCCGGTAAAAAGGTTATTAAGCAACACCGCTCCTCCGCTGGAATTGCGAAACGGACAACCGATAATGTTATTACGTACCAAACAATTGGTGGCTACACCCAAATCAAAATCAACAGCCGATGAACTGTCGAAAATATTTTGTTCAAAGGTGCAATCCACGGCTAAAAGCGAAAGACCGGCAAAGTTGTAATTCGGGTTTTTAATGAACCTGTTGCGTTTAATGAGCAAATTGCGGAGGTAAAGATTATTAACCGTGCCCAGTTTGGTAATCTCAAAACCCATGATAACCGTTCCGCTAGCAGAGGCCCCGGCATTGGCTCCTGAACCCACAGAGTCTAAGGCCACAATGTTTAACTTGGAAGGTAACGGGTTGGATTTATTCGGGCGGTAACCTGCACCCAAAAGTACAAGTCGTTTGGTAATGCTGATGTTTCCGTAATCGTTGGCAGAGCCCTGCACATAGATGGTATCACCCGTTGCTGCCGTATCAATGGCTGCTTGCAAACTGCTGAAAACAGAGGGGGAACCTGCATTGTTGTTTACTGTAATAACCCTTGCCGATGTGAGTAGAGGTAAAAGTAAGGTAAGGCTCAGTATGAATTGTTTCATGCCGTAAAGTTTATTTGAGGTAAAAGTACCTCATCCTCACCATTCGCGCGGCACATTTTTCGTTCAACTCCCCGTATAGGCGGGTGAAATAACGCTAAAGCTAAAATTCTACAATAACCCCGATGCTGGGAATGGGAGTACCCGAATTCAGATTTTTAATGATAACCGGCTTTCCGTTACTGCCGTTGTAGGGCAATCCATCTACTGTGATAATCTGATTGGCGGCATTGCGGGCCACCACAAACTCAGGCGCTCCGGGTTGGATGCTTCCGGTAACGTTTTGTATATCCAGGTAAATATCCAGTGTTGATTTTTTAAAGTTCCATTTTTTGTCAATACGAATATCCATAACACTGTAAGTGCCCAAACGTTGGGAGTTGACACGGCTGTAATCAGGAATACCTCCGCCCCTTACACCATAATTCAGGCGGGAAAGCAAGGTGTCTATCGGAGTATATGGTGCCTTACCTAAGTAGCGGTAACGCAATCCCATTTCCCAGTTGCGTTTAAATTTATACCCTCCGGTAAAAGAAATTAAATGGCGGTTGTCCCAACCTGACGGGATAAAACGGCTGCGGTCGAAACCCGTAAACTGACTGTGGTAATAGGTGTATGCCAGAATACCGTAGAAATTTTTCACAAACTTTTGCTGCAGACAAATTTCCACACCGTATGTTCTTCCCCTTCCAATGCTGCTGATGTCTTCATTGCCTATAACCCCGAAATCGCCACCCAGATTGGCCAGTGAGATGGAGTCGCGGTTAGACACCGGATAGTTATCGTACCATTTATAAAATCCTTCCACGGTGATGCGTGTGGCCTTAAAAGGAAGGTACTCCACTCCTGCTGTTAAATGGTCGGATTGAATGTAGGGTGCATCTTTATTTACCAACTTGCCGGTGTTGTCTCTAAAGCCTAACACGGTGTATGGAGCAATTTTATAGTAACGCCCCAAAGATGCATTAAGGTTTACTTTTGTTGTTAAAGCATAAGTAGCTGCCAGCCTTGGGGAAAGTCGTTTTTGAAGTTCGTTGCCATCATTGGTAAAAGTGTTTCCATCAGTTCGCAAACCTGCAGAAGCAGAGAAGCGGCCAAAGGAACGGGTAGCCTGTGCAAAAAGGCCGTAACGCAAAAACTGTATAGACGTATTGTAATTAATCACTACCAAAGGCACAGCTTGCAAACGGTTGTAAGTAGAGTTGCTGTACTCTGAGTTTTGAGCATTAAATCCATAAGCATATTTCCATTTGCCTTTGTACTTGGCCACCTCTACACGCAGTTTATTTTCATCTTCTACTGATTTGTATTTTAGAATAAGTGCTTTACTGGCATCATTGCTATCATATTTCACCGCTTCGTTGTTGAGGTAGTTGCCGCTAAATGCAATGTTTAACGAACCGTTTTTAATGCGGTGCTTCCACACCAGACCAATGGTGCTGCTCCATTGTGAATTCACCGGAATGCGGTCATAAATAGCAGCACGACTAAACCATTCTTCATCTGTTTCATCACTTTTACGTTCCGGTTTGTTCAGTTCAAAATCGTCAATGGAACCCAGGCCAATCAAACTGATTTCATTCTTGTCGTCAATTTTCCAATTCATCTTGTATTGGTAATCCCAGTAAGATGGTAAAAATGGGAGTCCTAAAAACTTGAACAAAAATTGCAGGTAAGATCGTCTGGCTGAAATGATGTAGGTGATGTTTTTATTTTTCTTCAACAACGGGCCTTCCAGTGTGAATGCGGCCTCACTTGCACCCAACCTGAAATTACCTTGTGTGCGGTCTTCACTGCCGTTGCGCTGCCTGAACTGCAATACACCTGAAAGCGGATTATCGTACCTGGAGTTAAAGGATGAGGTGCTGAGTGTTACATCTTCAATAAAGGAAACGTTAATCATACCTACCGGACCACCGGAACTGCCTTGCGTGGCAAAGTGGTTGATGTTAGGAATTTCTATACCGTCCAGGTAATACACGTTTTCATTAGGTGCACCACCGCGAATGATAATGTCATTTCTGAATCCAACTGAGCCGGAAACACCGGGCAGTGATTGTACCACCTTAGCAATATCGTTGTTACCTCCGGGATAGGAAATAACTTCCTGGCGCGAAAGTGTTTGAACGGAAAGCGGTGTTTCGTTCGATTTCGAAAACGGACTAGCCACAATTTTTACTTCAGATAATTCTTTAAAAGATTCTTCCAGTTGAAAGTTGAGGGAATACGTGTTACCGGAAGTAATGATAACATCATACTTGTAAAGTGTTTTGTACCCCAGGTAGCTGGCGAAAACTGTGTATGATTTAGTGGGAACCTGTTCAATTTTATAGTACCCTTTAATATCGGTAATGGTGGCTAATGTAGTGCCTTCCAGCGCAACCGAAACTCCTACAAGTGGTTCATCTGTTTTTGCATCTTTTACGTAACCTGATATTTTCCCGGTCGACTGGGCATAGACGAAACTTTGCAGCAATAGTGTAACAGCAACAACTAAATGGCGTAGTGATAGGGTCATATAAAATTAATTGGGAATAATATTTCGGCCAAACTCGTCTAACAAAGCGGTGAAGTAAGCCATATCGTTTACCACGGTTACATTAGATTTAACTTCTATTGTTTTCCCGTATAACTGACTACCGGTAAGAATAACGGTAGCTTCGGGCCACGACTGAGCCAGTTCATCCGCAAAGTGAGTAAGCTCTTCATCCGTAATGGATGACGTAAGCGTGGTTAAAACATATTGAGGATTATAAACCGCAAACACCTCCTGTAACTCATGATGCGGCAGACTTTGACCCAGGTAAATAACCTGATGCCCTCTGACACGCAACATAAAATTGGCAAAAAGTAAACCTATCTCGTGGGGCTCTCCTTCTTTCAAAAAAAGTAAAAACTTTTTGCCGGTGGTACCTTCATAAAAGTTTTGTCCGTCAACCGCCACATATAGCTTTTGCTTAATCAGGTTGGTGATAAAATGTTCATGGGCCACATGTATGGAACCTATTTGCCACAACAAACCTACTTCATGAAGAAAGGGTATAATGATATTAATAAAGGTCTGTTCCAGCCCAATCTGAAGAATATTGGTAGATAAAATGTAGTGAAAACCTTTTTCGTCTAAAGTGAGCATGGTTGCAGCCAGCGACTTTACCTGACTATTGAACTTTCTGTCGGTGGCACTCACCTCCAAAACAGCCTGTTGAATTTGTGCGGAAGACATAGCTGCAATCTCCGATATCTTGTACCCGTTGTTATTCAATACACTGATATTCAAGATTAATTTTAAATCCTGATCATCGTAATAACGAATGTTGGTATCTGTGCGCTTGGGACGAATAATTCCGTACCGCTGCTCCCAAATCCTCAGGGTATGGCTTTTAATGCCACTAACCGTTTCGATGTCTTTTATTGAAAATTTAGCCAATTGGTCGAAAGTATATTGCAAATAAACACTTATGTGATATAATTGTTTAGGTGTTTTTTAGGTTTAGGTAATAAAGTTTAACAATTTGAAACAAATTCTGATTGCAGGCGGGTCAGGGCTGGTGGGTACTTCGTTGACGCGAAGGCTCAAAGCCAAAGGCTACAAGGTAGCTTTTCTGGGCCGCAAATCACGCAAACGCGTGAAAGGGGTTGACAAATATACCTGGGATATTCATTCAGGATATATTGACCCGGCTGCATTTGAAAATACCGAAGTAGTCATTAACCTGTCGGGAGCCGGAGTGGCTGATAAACGCTGGAGCAGTAAAAGAAAAAAGGAAATTTACAACAGCCGCACCCAAGGCACTCACTTACTTAACGAAGGGATTTCCAAATACGGCAAAGAGGTGAATACAGTAATTTCTGCTTCAGCCATTGGTTACTATGGAGACCGTGAAGATGAAATTCTGTTTGAGGAGTCCTATGCCGGAAACGATTTTTTATCCAACACCTGCAAAGACTGGGAAGCCGAAGCAGAAGGAATTAAAAGCATAAACAATAAAATACGCTTGTGCATCTTACGCATCGGATTGGTGCTCACCAACCGCGGTGGTTACTTTGCCAAAATGAAACGGCCCATCAAATGGGGATTGGGTGCAGCCCCCTCGCCCGGCACACAATACCAAAGCTGGATTCACATGGACGACCTGTGCCATTGCATCATCTACTTAACAGAGAACCCTCAGGTTGAAGGTACCTTTAATGCTGTAGCACCTGAACCGGTTACAGCCGATGTAATGATTGCCAATATTGCGCAACGTTTTCGCAAACCCTATTTCCTACCGCCTATCCCTGCCTGGATTATGCACCTGATATTTGGTGAAATGGCCGATACCATATCAGCCAGCCAATATGTGAACTCGGAGAAGTTGAGGGCAACAGGCTTTCGCTTTAAATACGCAGATTTAAATACCGCACTGAACAATTTAATACTGGAATAAGTTGTAACTTTACGAATAGTTCACTCCGAAGCATAATCCTCTGACTTGGTAACGGGACATTCGACATTTGAAATTTTATAACTTAACCTGTATACCCCTTGAGTAAAGTAGCAATTGTTTGGCTAAGACGAGACTTGCGTATGCATGACAATGCCGCATTGTACCATGCCTTAAAATCTCCCTACCCCGTATTGCCTCTGTTTATTTTTGACAAGACCATTCTCGGTAAACTGGAAGACAGAGATGATGCAAGAGTTACGTTTATTCACCAAACGCTTACTGCACTTAATCAGGACCTGCAAAAATTAAAATCATCCCTTTTAGTGGAGTACAACACGCCTCTTGAGGCCTGGGCAACTGTACTGAAAAAATATCAAGTAGCTGAAGTATACACCAACCATGATTACGAGCCTTATGCCATTGAACGTGATGCTCAAATAAAACAACTGTTGCTGGCTCAAGGTATAAGTTTTCATACCTTCAAAGACCAGTGCATTTTTGAAAAAAGTGAAGTTGTTAAGGATGACGGTAAACCCTACACCGTGTTCACTCCTTACTCCAAAAAGTGGAAGGCACATTTAAAAGACTTTCACCTCAAGGCCTATCCTACTGAAAAATATTTCAGCAACCTTTATGCTACTCCCCCGTTCTATATTCCTACGCTTACTGAAATGAATTTTACCGCTTCGAAAATCAGCATACCACCTGCACAAACCACCGTGGAGTTGATTAAGCAGTATGGGGAGCAACGCAACTTCCCCGCTATTCCGGGCACCAGCAAACTGGGTATTCACTTTCGTTTCGGCACCATCAGCATCAGAGAGAAAGCACGAAAAGCTCAAGGCTTAAGTGAGATTTGGATGAATGAACTCATCTGGCGCGATTTCTATATGCAGATATTGTGGCACTTTCCGCATGTGGCCAAAGCTGCATTTAAGCCCGCTTATGACCGCATTGAATGGCGCAACAATCCGGATGAGTTTGAACGTTGGTGCAACGGACAAACAGGCTATCCCATTGTTGATGCGGGTATGCGTGAATTAAACACCACTGGTTTTATGCACAACCGGACACGCATGATTGTGGCCAGTTTTCTAACTAAACATTTACTTATAGACTGGCGCTGGGGCGAAGCCTACTTTGCACGTAAGCTGCTCGACTTCGACCTTTCGGCCAACAACGGTGGATGGCAATGGGCAGCAGGCAGCGGAACCGATGCCGCACCTTATTTCAGGGTGTTTAATCCCACGTTGCAAACCGAGAAATTTGATAAACAATTTCAATACATTAAGCAATGGGTGCCAGAGTTCAATACACCCCGCTACGTTAAACCAATAGTGCAGCATGAACTGGCAAGGCAACGTTGTTTGGCCACTTACAAAACAGCACTTGCTTAAACAGAAAACTTTTCACTGACATACGTGTTTGCATTGCATGGAAAAACTTCAGGGAAAAAACGTTTTAATAGCCGGAGCAACTGGTGGCATAGGACAAGAAGTTGCTAAACTCTTACATCAAAGCGGAGCACACATTTTTTTAACCGGACGAAATGCAGCTAAATTGGAAATACTGTCTGCCTCGCTACAGCTTCCTTCCACACGCACCTTTGCAGCCGACCTGAGTGTACCGGATGAAGTAAAGCAACTCTCCTTGAAATACTTTACTGAGTTCCCCACTATTGACATACTTATCAATGCCTCAGGGGTGGGTATTATTAAACCCCTAGAAGAATTAACTGAAACAGATTTTCTCCGCTCACTAAACTACAACCTGTACGCACCTTTTCTGTTGCTTAAAAACTTTTTGCCGGCCATGAAAGAAACTAAAAAAGGCCTTATTATTAACATACCCGGAGTATTAGGCAAAACACCCATGAGTGGAGCTGCTGCCTACAGTGCCGGTAAATACGGGCTCAATGGCATGATGAAATCAGTACGCGAAGAATTAAAAAGAACCGAAATACGCATTACCAATGTTTTCTTAGGCGGAACTGACACCCCCTTTTGGGACACCATTTACTTGCGTGTGCAGCGCGATAAATTTGTACTGGCTGAAGAAGCCGCAAAAAGTATATGGTTCCTTTGCCAACAACCTTCCTCCGGTGTGGTCTCAGAACTGGTGATTCAACCGTTCAACCATCAAGCTATTTAACATGAAAGTAACTGCACCGGAATTTCAGCAATGGGAACGTTTTTACCGCGCCA
This sequence comes from Bacteroidia bacterium, assembly GCA_035299275.1. Taxonomy (GTDB): domain Bacteria; phylum Bacteroidota; class Bacteroidia; order UKL13-3; family UKL13-3; genus JAGPCK01. The sequence goes on along the minus strand of DATGWX010000289.1, from coordinate 2,420 downwards.
ATTTTATCAACTCACTTAGTGGTTACAAAAGTGCGAGCCTCATAGGCACTTGCAATGCCGGGAAACAAACTAACCTCGCCATCTTCAGTAACATTGTGCACCTGGGTGCTGATCCTGCATTGATTGGTTTCATCAACCGACCACTGGCTGCCTCCGTACACACCATCAGCAACATCGAAGAGACGGGTTATTATACCATTAACCACATCCATCCCGGTATGGTCGAACGTGCGCACCAAACCTCAGCCAAATACCCTCAGAAAATTTCTGAATTTAATGCCACCTTGCTTGCTGAAGAATGGACCGATTTTCCCGCACCCTATGTAAAAGAAAGCTTTATAAAGTACGGCTTAAAATACGCAGAAACCATACGCATTGAACGCAATAATACATTTTTGGTTATAGGCGAAATTCTGGAAGTATATCTACCCGATGCTGTTGTTCAGCACGATGGTTTTATTGCGCTGGAAGATGCGCACAGTATAGCCTCATTGGGTTTAGACAGTTATTACTTACCCAAACGCCTGAACAAATTCAAGTACGCTAAACCACAATAAAAAAAGCCGCTGCAACTTTAGCTGCAACGGCTTTTATATTTTGTATTTTAATTAAGCTGATGCTTTACCTAATTTAGATTTCAGGTTGGTATCTAAAGCATCCAAGAACTCTTGTGTATTGAGGTAATGTTCACCGTGAGTTACTTTATTGCCGTGAATACATACGGCTAAGTCTTTGGTCATTTTACCACTCTCCACAGTTTCCACACACACTGCTTCCAGTGCATGACAGAAATTAATCAACTCCTGGTTGCCATCTAACTTACCACGAAACTCCAAACCGCGGGTCCAGGCAAAAATAGAAGCAATAGGATTTGTGGAAGTTGATTTACCTGCCTGATGGTCGCGGTAGTGACGGGTAACTGTACCGTGAGCCGCTTCAGCTTCCATAGTTTTTCCGTCAGGTGTAACTAAGGTGGAGGTCATTAATCCCAAAGAACCGAAGCCTTGCGCTACGGTATCACTTTGTACATCTCCGTCATAGTTTTTACAGGCCCAAACAAAGTTGCCGTTCCACTTAAGGGCACTGGCCACCATGTCATCAATCAAACGGTGCTCATAAACTATACCCGAGCTGTGAATTTGGCTTTATAATCTGCCTGATAAACTTCTTCAAAAATATCTTTGAAGCGGCCATCGTATTTTTTCAGAATGGTATTTTTGGTAGAAAGGTACAACGGCCATTTTTTGCTCAAAGCCTGGTTGAAACAAGCGTGCGCAAAACCACGTATAGACTCATCGGTATTGTACATAGCCAAAGCCACACCATCGCCTTTAAAATTGAATACCTCAAACTCCTGAACGGTACCGTCTTCACCTTCAAACTTAACCGTAAGTTTTCCTTTTCCTTTGGTAACAAAATCTGTGGCGCGGTATTGGTCGCCAAAAGCATGACGTCCTATACAAATAGGCGCTGTCCAGTTAGGCACCAAACGCGGTACGTTGCTGCACACAATAGGCTCACGAAAAACCGTACCGTCAAGAATATTACGGATGGTGCCGTTGGGGCTCTTCCACATTTGCTTGAGGTTGAATTCTGTTACACGGGCCTCGTCAGGTGTGATGGTGGCACACTTGATACCTACATTATATTTCTTAATGGCTTCCGCAGCATCAATGGTTACCTGGTCATTGGTAGCATCGCGGTGTTCAATACCCAAATCATAGTATTTTATATCTAAATCAATGTATGGCAGAATCAATTTATCTTTAATGAACTTCCATATGATGCGGGTCATTTCATCACCGTCAAGCTCTACAACGGGGTTGGTTACTTTAATTTTTGTCATTTATAAAATGTGTTTATTTTCTATCGTATTTCAAATTCTTTGCTGCCAATCAAAAAGCCTTCGCAATAAATTTCAGCTTTGTAGTTGCCTTTAGCAAATTCGTTTCCTTTGTTCCATATCATGGAAGCATCCATTTGTGTATTTTCATAATTGAAAGTTTTCATCATGGAATACAACTCATCCTTACCCTGATATTTGAACACATTGGTAGAGTTTTCCTGCGCAAAAGCGGGTGTACCGTCCATATTGGCCACTCTCAGGTAAACATCTTTCGGACCTTTTTCTGCCACAAAATTTTCCATAATGGTGAAAGTTACCTTAATAGCTTCCATCTGGCTGGCGCGGTTAGTTTCCCTCTCCTTACCATTGCTGCGAAGTTTAATTCCCGTCACAAAAATATTCTGTACATTAAGTTTGGCTCCTATGGAAACTTTAGTATTCAGTTTAATATTTTCCATGGTGAGGTCTTCTACTTTACGTTTTTGTTTATCTACGTCACCCTGAAGCGTTTTGTTCTCATCAGTGAGGCGTTGATTCTCTTTGGCGAGTTCATCAATTTGCCGCAGATATTTTT
>DATGWX010000288.1:0-2871 GCA_035299275.1 Bacteroidia bacterium | reverse complement strand
TCAATATTGGTTTTAATGCCAACGGCTGAAAGCACCACATCGCACTCAATCTCTTTCATGCCTTCAGGAGTTTTCACCTTTACTTTGCAACCGGCTCCTGTTGTATCAACCCCTTCTACTGCGGAAGAAGTCATAATCTCTATCCCTTTTTTCTTGAATGACTTGGTCACTTCTTTTGAAACGTCCTCATCTTCAACGGGCAAAATATTGGGCATAAATTCTACAATGGTTACTTTAGTACCCATGCTGTTGTAAAAATACGCAAACTCACAGCCGATAGCTCCTGAGCCCATTACCACCATAGTTTTAGGTTGCTGCGGTAACACCATAGCTTCCCGGTATCCAATAATTTTTTTACCGTCAATTTTTATGTTGGGCAATTCACGGCTTCGGGCTCCGGTAGCCAAAATGATGTTTTTAGCTTCAACAATCTTTTTAGTTCCGGCAGTTTCAGTTACTTCTACCTTGCCTCCAGCAAGCACCTTACCCGTTCCTTGAATAACTTCGATTTTATTTTTCTTCATCAGAAAAGCAATGCCTTTGCTCATTCCTTCAGCCACACCGCGACTGCGTTTTACCACAGCAGCAAAATCATGGGTTGAGCCGCTTACGTTTATTCCGTAATCAGCCGCATGGTGAATGTACTCAAAAACCTGAGCCGATTTTAACAAAGCCTTGGTAGGAATACATCCCCAGTTTAAACAAACGCCACCCAGTTCAGCTTTCTCGACAATAGCTGTTTTAAGTCCCAGTTGTGAAGCCCTAATAGCTGCCACATATCCACCGGGGCCGCTACCAATTACAATAAGATCAAAATTCATATTTTAAATTGATTTGAAGGCTGCAAACATACAAAAGCCACACGGTTAACCCAACAATTTATGCTGTACAACTGTTAAACAGGCAATTGCATCTCCTTAAGAGAAACTCTGGCTAAAAATTTTAAAAAGTTTACTTTATATTGCCCACTTAATAATTATTTAATTGCTGATGAAGAAGTCCCACGTTTTATTTATAGCTCTGATTACCTGTCAATACTTTGTGGCTGTTGCGCAAGAAGTGCGTAGTCACTTGGTTCACCTCAAAAATGCTACAGTTAGTTTGCCGGCTCAACTTCAGCTTTCATCTGAGGATGTAACTAAAAGCACATTTGAAGGAAGCCTATATGTGCTAATGCAATTCAATGAAATTCCAACAGCAGAGAAAGTACTCGCACTTCAAAAAGCAGGTGTTGTTTTAGGAGACTATCTCCCCCACTACACCTACATTGCTCAACTGACAACCGACTATTCGCCTGCCACACTCAAGGCAGCAGGTATAACCAGCATAAGCTCTATAGACCCCATATGGAAAGTAGACAGCCGGGTTGCACCATATTGGAACGGAGCCATTAATGAAGGCATAACCCGTTTAACCGTTCTTTATCACAAGCAAGCAAATGCTATATCCATTGCACAAAGCATTATTGGTGAGGGCGGATTGGTGATAGAGCACTTACCCCTCTTCAACCAGTTTACCATAGAGGTACCTGTTCAAAAGGTAAAAACAATTACCGAAAAAGCCTGGGTAAACTGGGTGGAACCTACTGCACCAGCTCCGGCAGAAATGAACCTGCCGGGTAAAACTCTTATCCGTACCAATGTGCTAAATAGCGGATTGCCAAAAGGGAGAAATCTTCAGGGCCAAGGGGTAATTATGGGCATATGGGATGGCGGATCAGTAGGCACACACGTTGATTTTACGGGACGGCAAACCAATGTACAAACCTCATCTGTTAGTACGCATGCCACACACGTTACAGGAACCATTGGCGGAGCCGGCATAAAAGATCCCAGCACAGAAGGTATGGCCCCTAAAGCTACTTTACTCAATTGGGATTTTGGCGGCTCAGTATCGTCTGAAGTATCGGGTGCAATATCAACCAATAAAATTAACATCACTAATAATTCCTGGGGGTACAGCCCTCAAACCGACTCTTGCAGTTTCAGAGGCCGGTATGATAACCAAAGCCGTTCTTTTGATATAATTTCGAATAATTCACCTTTAGTTACTCAGGTATGGGCAGCCGGAAATTACCAAAGTGACAACTGTGCTTCAGGTGGCTTCAGAACGGTACTGAGCGGATATCAGGCAGCTAAAAATATCATAGTTATTGGTGCGGTTGACCGCAATGATGCCATGAGTAGCTTTTCCTCCTTCGGACCGGCACGCGACAACCGACTCAAACCTGATGTATGTGCAGTGGGCGTTGCAGTAAACTCCACCTATCCCAACAATACTTATTCTTCCATTCAAGGCACATCTATGGCTACACCGGCTTCCAGTGGAACTGTTGCACTGCTATACGAACGTTACCGTCAGCTAAACAATAATGATAACCCTGATGCCTCCTTAATCAGAAATATGGTAGCTAATACTGCTGAAGATTTAGGAAACAGCGGCCCTGATTTCAAACATGGTTATGGACGAATTAATGCTGTAAGGGCAGTAAGGCTAATGGAAGAAAACAGGTACTTCTCTGCTGTTTTAACACCATCTGCTACAAATTCACACAACATCTCCGTTCCGGCAGGTTGCAAGAAAGTAAAAGTAATGATAACCTGGAACGACCCTGCTGCTAATGCAATGGCGAATATTTCTTTAGTAAATGATTTGGATATAGTGTTGGAGAATAAAGCGGCACAACAAACCTTGCCCTGGCGTTTAAGCGTAGTTTCCATGAATACAACTGCACAGCGCGGTCGCGATTCACTCAACAACATTGAACAAGTAACCATTGACAATCCTGATACGGCCGGCTACACACTTAAAGTAAACGGATTGGTAACCGCTCCTGCAGGCCAGCGTTATTACATCACTTACGAGTATGAA
>DATGWX010000287.1:0-1901 GCA_035299275.1 Bacteroidia bacterium | reverse complement strand
CAAGAAAGAACTTGTTACCCGTTGCATGCAATACAAAATTGATTTTGTAGAAGCAGAGGTAGGTGCTGATTTCGCTCAGGTACTTTTACCCTTTATTATGAAACGTGCTAAGTTGTATTAACAGTAATTTTTTTAATATATGAAACACTTACTTATCCTATTCACCGTTTTTATTTGTTTACAATTGAATGCCCAGGTTAGTTTTATCAAAACAGATTGGAGCAGCTTAAAAGCTAAAGCAAAAGCAGAGAAAAAACTCATATTTATTGATGCCTACACCGATTGGTGCGGCTGGTGCAAGGTGATGGATAAGGAAACCTTTGCCGACAAACAGGTAGCTGATTTGATGAACCGCAGTTTTGTGGCCACTAAGTTGGAGATGGAAAAAGATGTGTTGGGGTCAAAATTATCCCGCAAGTATATCATTACCTCTTTCCCTTCTTTTTTGATTTTGGATGAAGAAGGTAAGCTGCTGCACATCATTAAAGGATACCAGAAACCCAAAGATTTTATGCAAACACTTGAGCAGAAACTTGCTCAAAAAGAAGGAGTAAACAGGCCGGGATATAACCATGCTAATCTTGATTTGGTTTACCCTGATTTTTATGTAAGTGCGTTTGCTGAGAACGGTAAGCGTAAGTTTCCAACTGATAGTATATTGAATCGTTACCTTGACAAGCAAAAAGACTATTTTACAGAGATAAATGCCAATGTTATGTTTCGTTTCAGCCACCTACTGAATGATAAATACTTGAGCTTACTGGTTTCAAATGAAAGCAAGTATGCACAATTATTTGGTGCCGAAGAGATCTCAGACGCCATATGGTCTTCTGTAGTAAGCAAAATGCGAAAACTGGCAAAGGATAGAAATGAAAAGGGCTTCGCTGAACTGGAGGCCAGGTACGGGAACGTTATTGCTCAGAACAAAGAGAGCAGATTTTATTTTTATTCCGAGTACTATAAGTCTACCGAAAAATGGGAGTTGTATGTTTCGGCTATTCAGGATGCACAATCTTCCGGAATTCAGCTTAGTAACAGCTTTATCAATTCAGCAGCGTGGGAGTTATATGAGAAGTGTGATAACAATGAATTGCTGGTGCAGGCGAAAGAATGGATGAGCACGGTAGTAAACAGTGATAAGGAATACGACTATTTAGATACGTATGCTGCTTTGCTTTTTAAAACAAACAACCCCAAGGAAGCCAGAGAATATGCCCGGTTAGCTATTGAGGCTGGCAAGCGAGCAGATAAAGACGTAAAAGCAACAGAGGAATTACTTTTGAAAATTGAAAAAAGTCTGGAATCCGGTCAACCGGCAGGTGTTATTAAAGTGGATTAATGATAAAGTTTCCCGACTGTAAAATTAATTTAGGCCTTCACGTTATTAACAAACGTAAGGATGGGTTTCATAATATTGAAACGGTATTTTATCCGGTACAATGGAATGATGCACTCGAGATAAACATGCCCAAACGTTTGCGGAAGCAGAAAGTATCATTCCGTTCGCACGGGTTACTGATTGACGGCAAAAGCGAGAACAACCTCTGTGTTAAAGCCTACCATTTACTTGATGAAGATTTTGATTTGCCTCCGGTAGATATTCATCTGCTCAAAAATATTCCTATGGGTGCCGGCTTGGGCGGAGGTTCAGCAGATGCGGCTTATACCATCAATTTATTGAATGAAAAATTTGAGTTGGGATTGACCTTAAAACAACGTCAGGCTTATGCAGCTCAGTTGGGAAGCGACTGTGCATTTTTTATAGACAAAGTCCCCGCGCTTGCTTCAGGCAGGGGAGAGCAGTTGAAGAAGTTGTCGCTTGATTTAACCGGGTGGCATATAGTAATTGTGCATCCTGCTATTCACGTGAGTACGGCTGATGCTTATGCAGAGGTGAAAAA
>DATGWX010000286.1:0-6667 GCA_035299275.1 Bacteroidia bacterium | reverse complement strand
ACAAAATAAAAAGGGATCGAGGGTTTCCCACTGAAAACCCATGGGCTTAACGCGTAATACAGGATTATCTTTTTCCATAGCGGTTTGGTAATTTTCTTTGATTGCCTTGGCTGTACCGGTTAACGGTGCTGTTAATGCAGCTGATACGGCCAAAGACAGGCGGGAAATAAAACTTCTGCGGTGCAATTTATCTTCCATAACTAATTGGGATTGCTGATACGAATGTAACAGACAAATTCAATAGTTGTTTATAGAATTGCTATCTTTTTACAGCAGCAAAACACCGCAGATTTGTTTAAGACACCGGCTGTCTTTTCACAGATTTCAGGTAATTATTGACATAGTTCGAGATCGTTTTCAACGAAATCAATCCTATAATTTCAAAGACTTCGGTTTCAGTAATTTGTTCCATGTCAAAATAATCCAGCACCAGTTCAGGGTAGGTATCACTGCCGGAATAGTAGATATATTCTGTGGCCGTCAGCAGTTTATTCAAGCGCTCATCAGAGGTGGCTCTGTTGCTGATGACTGCCTGAATATCTTCTTCTGATATACCGGCTTGTTTTGATAAAAAAGTATGTCCTTTAATGCACGACTCACATTTGTTGAGCAGCGATACTTTTAACTCGATGGCATTTATTTCACGGTTGGATAAAGATGCTTCTTCCATCGTGAGTATACCATCTGTATAGAGTTTAGCCAAAGGCAAACTGCGTTCAGCCATTTCTTTGATTACTCCGGGCACTATTCCAAAACTCTTTTTGGCCAGTTCATAAATTGTTTCTTTTTCCATGTCTCTTATACCCGCATATGGTCGGGAATGCCATTTATAATTTGTTGTTTAATCTGTTCAGGGGTCCACTTGTTTACAGCCGATTGCCGGGAGAGTTCAAGCAGTTGCTCGTCACTACAAAACCGAAGAGCTATCAACTGCGCAAGGGTAAGTTGTTGTTCCAGGCTCAATAAATCATTTCCGCCTGAAACAAAATACCGTAGCCGCCACTCGTTTCTGATAATGCGGTCCTGGTTGCGTTTTGCATACTCGCGCGTGAGGTAAACAACCAGATGAAGAATAAGTGCAAAGCCGGATAACATCAAGCCTGTCGTTGTGTTCAGGTGGCCCGTAAGCAATAATCCGATCGGGGCCGGAATAAATAACAGGGAAACCGGCACCAGAAAATAATGATAGATGGGGTGAATTCTTACAGTGAAAACTGTTTCGTTATTTTTCATCGTGCACCTCCTTTACCGTTAATTTAGGCATGTCAGAAATAACTAACCAATCAGTTCCTTTCTTTACCAATTGGTAGTGGGTATGAAATACTTTAGTTGCTGATTCCATAGTAACCAAAGCTGATGCAATGTCGCCTGATACATGGATGTGATCAATGCAAAGAGTACGTTGCTCTCCACCCGCTTTGCCCTGCGCCAACATGGCCAGATAGCCTGCCTTATCAATAAGCGTGGTATTTCCGTTTACCGGAAAGTGATGAAAAATAATGCGGAACTCTTCCGCCAGCAGTGGAGACACCTTTTCAGTATCCCGGCCATCGGCAGCCATAACCAGGTTGCGGATGGTGTGTTCAATTGTTGTTTGCTTCATTTTGTTTTTATCAGCACATACCGTTAGGGTAAAATGCGCTGCAAAGTTGAAGCAGTAAGAAGATTTGATTTTTGACTTAAATCACAAATTAACTAATGATTCTGTTTCTGATGCGGCTGAGCGTTTCCCTGCGCATACCCAGAAACGAGGCGATAAATTGCAAGGGGAACACTTGTATAAGTTTCGGATTTTTTTCCAGCAGAAAAGCATACTTCTTTTCAGGAGTATAAAGCGTGTGCATATCCTTCCATTCATTTTCCTGAATGAGCATATGTTCCAACATCTTTCTGCCCACACTTTCCATTTCGGGCACCTGTTGGTACAAACCAATCATTTCCTGTTTTTGAATACGAACCACAACACCCGGAGACAAGGCATGAATGGTTAATTGAGACGGTGTTTGAGTGGATAAACTTTTCATGTTGGTAAAACAGGTGCCGGGCAGATACAAACCAACGGTCACCTCTTCTCCGTCATTGTTGTAGAACGCACGAAAAGCTCCGGTAAAAATAAAATCAATGTAGGTGCAAACTTTACCTTCTTCCAATACCACCTGTTGTCTTTCCACCTGTTTTACTTCCGCAATGTTGCGCAAGCTCTCCCAAGCAGTCTCGCTGATGCCCGTAAGTTGTGTTAAATGCCGGTGGTAAGCAAAAAGTGGATCCTGTTCCATTGATGCCGGCAATTTAACACTTATTAAAAAATCTTTGCTAGTGAATCAGCAGCTTGCGGGAGATTATTCCTTCCTGTGTTTGAATCTGCAAGGCATAAAGTCCTTGGGTTACATCGGCTAAAGAAAGGTAATATTCGTCACCACTTAATACAACCGGATGTTTGCTCACTGCACCTGTTATGCTCACCAACAACACCTCATCAAGTTGATGGTTACCATCTATACGGATATACACGCCTCCCTTTGTAGGATTAGGGTACAGGGTTACGTCAACAGCATCATTCAACTCTTTTACAGAGGTTGTTCTGAGAGCCGAGGTATCGGTATAAAATAATTGTTCATCTCCTATTTGTGTGGCATAAATACGGCCGGTGTTGTCTTCAGCAAAAACGGTTTTTACGTAACCCGAACCAACCGTTAACATACCGCTGGGTATACGTTTCCACTCTCCCGTACCATCTGTTTGAAGATACGGCCCGCCTTTAGCAGCCGATAACGGTGAATGCAAACTGCTGTATCTGTGTCCGTAATTTTTCGCGAAATGGTAACTGTAACAGGGTTCATTGTCCCAGTCAAAACCACCTTTATTTATTCTTTCAGTTGTCCATACTTTACGCATCATCATATCAAAAACATACGCCTTAATGTTTCCTGATACTGCGTAATTCCCACCTGAACCTTCAAAGGAAATGTGAATGGTATCGTGTACATCGGTTTCTATACTGTGAATCTGGTGTATGGCAGCCACATCAAACGTGTCTGAAGCGGTAGCGAACCTGATGCTACTTACCCTGTCCCAGGTTTCAGCACCGTCAGTACTGTAAAGTACTCCTCCACCTAATCCGTCATAACTGGCCATGGTAGCAAAAAATACTCCGTAGTCATTTACTTCTAAATGGGTCACCGCTTTTCTGTAGTGAATACCAATATTTCGCTGACTCCAGGTTTGCGCAAAATCATCTGACACAAACACGCCATCGCCTTTAAAATCGTATACACCGGGAGAAACTTCGGTAATAGCTGCTGTAGAAATCACTAACCTGCCGGAGTCAAATTCTATATCGGTTATGGGATACGTAGTATTCACGCGGTAGCGTGTCCACGTGTTGCCCATATCGGTAGAACGGAAAACAAGATTGGCTGCTATGGCATACAAATCAGCACGCGGGCCAACGATTATTTTATTCACGGCTGTATCGCGCAAAGTCAATACTTTGGTCCATGTGGCACCTTTATTTTCTGATTTAAAAATCCCTTCTTTTATGGTGCCCAAAAACAAGTATTGGGTAGCAGGATGAATAACAAGGGAGGCATTACCTCCGCTATCGTGAGGAGTTGGGAACACAGGTACAGGTTTCCAAAATGGTGGGGGTAACTGAGCTGAGCTGTTCATGGAAAGGGCCAGCAGGCAGATGATGGTAAGTACGAATTTCATAAATTTTAAAATTATACAACAGGAACAACAGTGGCTGCCGAAGTGCTGCATCGCTACTCAAAAAAAATGCTGAGTAATCATAAATCACGATTACTCAGCACGTATAAATTGGCAAACGTATTATTTGTTTACCGCTCCGTTTTTAATTTCTTCCACTACACCCGGGTCGAGTAAAGTCGAGGTATCGCCCAGGTTAGATGTTTCGCCCTCGGCTATTTTGCGCAGTATACGTCTCATAATTTTACCGCTGCGTGTTTTGGGTAAGCCTTTAACAAACTGAATCTTGTCGGGCTTGGCAATAGGGCCAATGATGCGAGCAACGGTTTGCACAATGTTCTGTCGGGTACTTTCTTCATCCTGGTGGTAACTCTCCACCACCACATACGCATAAATACCCTGTCCTTTAATATCGTGCGGATAACCCACCACAGCACTCTCCACCACTCCGCTGTGCATGTTGATAGCATTCTCCACTTCAGCTGTTCCTATGCGGTGACCGCTTACATTCAATACATCATCTACCCTTCCGGTAATGCGGTAGTTACCTTCTTCATCACGCAAACAGCCGTCACCGGTAAAGTACATGTTCTCGTACGTAGCAAAATAATTGGTCCGGCAACGTTCGTGGTCTCCGTACGTGGTGCGTATAATGCCGGGCCAGGGTTGTTTAATGCAGAGGTTTCCGCTTACTCCGTTACCTGTTATCTCGTTTCCGTTTTCATCTACCAGAACCGGCAAAATTCCGGGCATGGGCAAGGTAGCATGAGCGGGTTTATGCGGAGTAACTCCCGCCATGTTGGAAATCATCACACCTCCCGTTTCGGTTTGCCACCAGGTATCCACTATGGGGCATTTCTCTTTGCCTATGTTTTTAAAGTACCACTGCCACGCTTCTTCATTGATGGGCTCTCCTACTGAACCCAATACTTTTAATGAACTCAAATCTTTGTTGTTGACATAATCCAACCCGAAGGCCATTAAACTTCGGATAGCAGTGGGGGCTGTGTACAAAATATCTACCTTGTACTTATCTACTATCTCCCAAAAGCGTCCGGCATCGGGCCAGGTAGGAACACCTTCAAACATCACTGAAGTAGCTCCTGCGCTCAAGGGTCCGTAAACAATGTAACTGTGACCTGTTATCCAACCTATATCAGCGGTACAGAAATGTATTTGTCCGGGTTGATATTGAAAGGTATTGACAAAAGTATAGTTGGTCCACACCAGGTAACCAGCCGTGGAATGCACCACTCCCTTGGGTTTACCCGTAGAACCCGAAGTGTATAAAATAAACAGGGTATCTTCAGCATCCATTTGCACTGCGGGGAAAGCAACCTTGCCCTCTTTTTCTACCTGTGTTTCGGCATGATCCATTTCATCTTCCCACCACAAATCACGTCCTTTAATCATGGATACGGGTGTTCTGGTGCGGGTATACACAATAACTTTTTTCACCACTTTATTGCCCACCAAAGCATCATCAATCACACTCTTTAATGGTATCACTTTGTCTCCGCGAAATGCACCGTCACAGGTAATGATGTATTCTGCCTGTGCATCTTCCAACCTGTCGGCAATACTTTGTGCAGAGAAGCCACCGAAGATAACGCTGTGAATCGCACCAATGCGCGCACAGCCCAATACCGCATAAGCCAGTTCAGGTACCATGCCCATGTAAATGCATACACGGTCGCCTTTTTTTACTCCCAGGTTGGTGAGCATTTGTGCTACCTGACAAACTCTTTTGTGCAAGCGATTGTAAGTGACTATGCGGGTGCGTTCTTCCGGGTTATTGGGCTCCCAAATGATGGCCGGTTTTTCTCCTGATGTGGCTAAGTGGCGGTCAATGCAATTCTCTGTAATGTTCAGCTTGGCTCCTTCGAACCATTTGATATCAGGCTCCTTAAAATTCCACGACAATACCTTGTCCCATTTTTTGCTCCAGGTAAAATTTTCTGCTACCTCTCCCCAAAATTCTTCGGGCGACTCTATGCTCTTTTTGTAAGCGGAACGGTATTCTTCTAAGGATTTAATCTGATACGGATATGCCATAAGTTGCTGCTGTTATCATTTAATTCCACGAATGTAAAACATACGGCAAGAGAATCAAATGATATTTCTCACCCACTAAAAGCTACCAACTTACTTGCTCAGGTTGCGTGCAGCCTGTTGTAAATGACGTTCATCGTGTGCCACTATAAACTGAAACACATCACCCAACCGCAAACGCACCAGTTGCGAAATGGATATAGGAATTTTCACTCTGTTCATATCGGTGTGCGTAGCCTGTTTAAGCAAGCGCAACATCGTTTCCTGCTGCCGTATAAACTCTGCTACTTCTGCATATCCGTTTACCTGTGCCGGTGGTACATGGTCTTTGAATGCCTTGTACTTTTTACCGCTTTCGGGTAACATTATTTTTATAAAATATCTGCCCAACCATGTGGATACAAAGGTTGACTTGGGCTGCCGAGCTATTTTCATCTTATCCTCTATCAGCGGCAAATAATAGTGTCCGTAGCTGTTAAGGTGCCACAGGCATTGCGCTATGCTCCACCCGCCATTTGCAGCCGGTTGCACCAACACATCTTCCTCTGTGTTTTGCAAGTGATGTATACAAAAGTGCAGGTGTTTTTCTACCTGCTCTTCTAACTTACCCAACAGGGCAACTGAATCAATGACCGTTGACATACGCGTTGTTTCTTTTAAGCAGCACATACAGGGTAAGCGCTAAGATACAAAATACGGACTCTGTATACAGCCATTGCGTACCGAAAGCGCCCAGCTTACCTTCTACAAAAATGGTGGTAATACGGGATACGGCATACAAGCCCCAGAAAATAGACAGGAATCCTATGGCCTGTTGCTTATCCTTGCGTAACAGGTAGAGCAGATGAATAAACAAGGTGAGCCCCACGCCACCATACACCCCTCTGATGGAACTGAAGGCATCGGT
>DATGWX010000285.1:0-4747 GCA_035299275.1 Bacteroidia bacterium | reverse complement strand
GTTCGTTTGGAATTTTAATACGTATGAAATGTATCTGCTGGTGCTGCTGTGTGTTAATCAGGTGCTGGCCTATTACATTACTTACCTGCGCACCAACCTATCAGCCATGCACTACTTCAAAACCGACACCCTGCTCTCCATTCTCGATAAACTTATTGTGATTGTTTTTTGCAGCTTCTTTTTGTGGGGAGAGCTACGCAGTTCGTTCAGTATCGAGTACTTTATCTATGCACAAACTTTGGCCTACATTATTACAGTGGTAGTAAGTTTTTTATTCGTGAGTTCGTTTGCCAAAAAGATAAAGCTCAATTTCAACAAGCCCTTACTGTATAGTATTTTTAAACGAAGCTATCCTTATGCACTGTTGTCTTTTTTGATGGTAGCCTATACCCGCATTGACACAACCATGCTAAGGTTATTGCTCCCCAATAGTAATTTTGAAGCCGGTATTTACGCCTCAGCCTACCGCTTACTTGATGCAATAAACATGCTGGCCATTTTAGTAGCCGGACTTTTATTGCCCCTGTTTTTAAAAGCACTTAAAGATAAACAGGCCTTACTTCCGTTGGTGCGTTTCAGTTATGCCTTAATGATACTCCCTGCTATGCTCTTAGCAGTATATGCCTGCGTTTACCAGCGGGAAATTATGCAAATGCTCAACACGCATATTGCGCCACAAAGTGCTCCCGTTTTTGCTTTACTGATGCTCACCTTTTTGCCCATAGGTACGGTGTACATCTACGGCACTTTGCTAACGGCCAATGAAAGTTTAAAATTTCTGAACAGAGTTGCTGCTGCAGGTTTGTTGTTTAATGTGGCGTTGAACCTGTACTTTATTCCACGATTTGGCTCATTGGGAGCAGCGTTCTCCGGATTGATTACACAATCATTTATTGCAGGCTCACACCTCATTAAAAGCTACCAGTTAAAACTGCTGCCTTATGATTACGGTTATCTCATTCGCCTGCTTGTTATCGGCTTACTGGCAGCTATTGCCGGTTGGTGGGTAAATGACAATAACCTGCACCAAAACTATGAAACGCTACTTCCTGCTGTGGTAATGCTGGCCGGCATTATTGCCCTGCGGATATTCGACCTGCGGCAGGCGGCAGGTATACTTAAACGTTTCCTGTCGCGTTAGGTAAGGGCAAAGTGCGCTAAAAAAGCTATTTTTGTCCAAACTAACTCTCAAGATGACATTGAACAACAAATCGCACAAGTTTGATTTACTGGATATTGTGCATTTTTTAATCCGCTGGAGAAAGCCCCTTTTGGGTTTCAGTATGGCGGGTGCCGTTGTAGCGGCTGTTACATCCTTATTGTTACCTTCCAAGTACCAATCTCAGGCAGTTGTGTTCCCCAGTTCCAACGGATCTTTCTCCGGGGCGTTTTTATCAGAAATTACCTCCAAAGACATCAACATGGACCCGCTGGCTTTCGGACAGGAAGAACATGCTGAGCAACTTTTGCAGATTCTGCAATCAGACTATGTTCGCTCTTCCGTTATCAACCAATTCAAGCTGATGGAGCATTATGAAATTAATCCATCAAGCAAAGGAGCCGATTTAAAACTGGCCAAAAAATACGAAGGCAATGTAAAAATAAAACGTAACCAATACACCGCCATTGAAGTAACCGTTACAGATAAAGACCCGCAATTCGCTGCGGATATTGCCAATGCCATTGTGGCCTATGCCGATAGCGCAAAAACCAACATGTTGCGCAAATATGCTCAAAAAGCACTCAGCGATATGGAAATTTACCTTGCACAAAAAGCCGTTTATATAGAAGAAGTAAAAGACTCGCTCAACTCTTTGGGTGCACATGGCATTATTGCTCCCGATGAACAGGTGAAAGGTTTAATGGAACAAATGGTAATAGCCTCCACCAAAGGTGATACACGCACAATGAACATGGTGGATGAGCGCATCAAAAAAATAGGTGCACTCTCGGGCGATTTTTTCAAATACAACCGCATACTGGTAGAAGAAGCACAAAAGCAGGCCGACCTGCGCAAGAAATACGAACAACTGAAAGTGAACGTAGAGTCGGGATTGCCTTCTAACTTCAGCGTGAATAAAGCCTGGCCTCCGGGTGACCGCTCATGGCCGGTGCGCTGGCTTATTGTAGCGGTATCAACAGTGGCTACTTTTGTTACTGCTTTCATTCTTTTACTGGTGTACGAACAGTTGTACCTGCCCCTCAGGAAGCAGTTGCATGAAAGTAAATAAACTCGATTTTAATTTACGTGCGCTTGTATCGTCACCCTTTACTTGGGTGATGTTGTTACTTATACTGGCTACACAAGTGTGCTATCACTTGGTGTACGCGGTAGTACCTGAATATGCCTGGTTAAGTTTGTTTGCTCCGGCTGCTGCTTTGTTTATTATCTGGTTGCTCTTTCAATACCCTGTACAACTTTTCTGGGCCATTGTATTTCTTACCCCCGTTTCATTAAACACCATTACGGAACAAGCGGATGTGGGTTTGAGTTTTTTCAATGAACCCTTAATTGTATTGATGGCCGGTGGGTTGATGTTGTATGCCCTGTACAAAGCACAGTTCAACAAAGCCCTGCTCACCCATCCCATCAGCTGGGGAATTTATTTGTACCTCGCATGGCTCCTCCTTACCTGTTTTACCAGCACTATGCCTTTGGTATCGTTTAAGTTTTTCGCCTCACGCATCTGGTATATCGGTGTGTTTTATTTTTTCGGATTTTACATTTTCTCTGAAAAGAAAAACATTCCCCGTTTCTTTTGGCTCTATACCATACCGCTTATCATTACAGTAATAAGCACGCTCTACAACCACCAGCAGGAAGGCTTTGAACGCGATGCCTCGTTTTATGTAATGGGTCCGTTTTTTAAAGACCACGGAGTGTACGCTGCTACCATGGCTTTTATGGTTCCGGCTGTATTAATACTGGCCGTTAAAGGGCGTATATTACAACAACGTTCTTTGTCAAGATTGCTGGCTTTCCTTTTTGTTACTATACTCATCACCGGAATTTTATTTTCATTTACACGTGCGGCATGGTTAAGTCTGGCTGCGGCTACTGTTATGGCCATAGTATTCTTTTTACGTGTACGCATGAGGATGTTGCTAAGTGTGGGGGCAGTTGCTGCACTGGGTTACTTGATGCTTCAGGATGAATTGTCAGTGGCCTTATCGCGCAACAAACAATCCTCAGGTGGTGGAAGTAATTTTAACCAACAGGTACAATCCATCGGTAATATATCAAACGATAACTCCAACCTTGAACGCATTAACCGCTGGCACTCGGCCATGAGTATGTGGGAAGAAAAACCGTTGTTTGGGTACGGTCCGGGTACCTACATTTTTAAATACGCCCCCCACCAGAATTCCAAAGACCTCACACCTATAAGCACCAATTTTGGTGACGGTGGAAATGCCCACAGTGAATACCTGAACCCATTAGCTGAAACAGGCTTTCCGGGGTTGCTCACGGTATTGTTACTGGTAATATTGTATACTGCCACCGGCATGAAACTCATTTATTTTGCCCGGTTAAAAAATGTACGCATACTGGCCTGGGCCATTGTATTGGGATTAATTACCTACTATGCTCACGGCTTCCTCAACAACTACAGCGACTCCGATAAAACACTGGTGCTCATATGGGCCTTTGCCGGCATGCTCACGGCTTTGGATGTGAGGTATGGGAAGATAGAAATCCGAGATTAATTTTTCACACTCTATTTACTATTATGCGCCATCAGCCCGTCTTTGGTAATGAGGTAATGAAAGGCGCGCATGTTGTCGCTGTCGTAAATAAAGCTTCGCACGTACTCCTGCTGTTGTTCGTCAAATTTCATGGGGGTAACCCACTTGCGTTGTATTAGTGATTTGAGCACATCGGCCACAACAGGTTCGGTGGCTTTACATTCAGCCAATATGTGGTTAAACGGCTCTACAAAATAAAGAGCACCCAACACCTCGTATTCCAGTTCGCTTAATTTATTCATTTTACTTGTCGTCCTTTCCATTCATAACTGCCGCTTAAGCCTGCAATGCCTACGTATAAAACGTAGAGTATGTGCAATGGTTCAGCCACCCACATGTACCACAACAATTTTACCTGATTAAACTGCCTTAGCACACGGTACAAAAATAGTGCTTCGGTAAATGCTTTGGCAAAAAGCATGACTGCAAAATAAGTGAGGTAAACGGGATTAAACCAGGCATACACTCCGCAATACACAATGCTCAGATTATACAAGTACACCAGCGCCATTAACACCGTAATGATGCGTGCCTGATAGCTGGTGCTTTTGGATACCCAGCGTTTGCGTTGCTGCATCAGGCTGGCCGTATCGGGCATGGCATGGGTGGTAACCACAGCCGCTTTGTTTTTAATAAACTTCACTCGGTCCGGATATTTCGCATACACTTTGTGCATCAGAAATTCATCATCGCCTGAGCTCAGGTGGTCATTTCCTGCATAGCCGTTTACTTCATAAAACACTTTTTTACGGTAGGCCATATTGGCCCCGTTGCACATGTTGGGCGTACCCATGCGTATGGCTGCCCCGCCAATACCAATAAGGCCCCAGAACTCCAATGCCTGTAAGGCCTCAAAGTGATTGTTGTGATTAAACCCCACAGGGCCTGAGAGCAGTTGCAATTGCTGTTGCTCCATAGTACTCACCATTACAGTAAGCCAGTTATTTCCGCGGGAACAATCTCCGTCAGTAGTTAAAATAATATCACCCGCTGCCGCTGC
>DATGWX010000284.1:0-3717 GCA_035299275.1 Bacteroidia bacterium | reverse complement strand
AGGGTGCGTAGGACCCAGATTCAGAATATTGTATTCTTTTTCCTCAACGGCTGTGGTGGTGTTTTTTTCCGTAGTGCTCATCTTCCAAAGTATTTATTGTCTTTGTCTTCACGGGTTTGATCTTCCATGGGGTATTGCTTCAACATCGGATGATAATCCATGTCGTCTACATTCAGAATAGTTTTAAGTTTAGGGTGGCCGGTAAATTTCACGCCAAAGAAATCAAATGATTCTCGCTCCATCCAGTTGGCACCTTTATATAAAGGTGTTAAAGAAGGCAGGTGAGGGTGTGCTGAGGCAATGTATGTTTTAACACGTATGCGAAAGTTAGCCGGCAGGTTGTGCAGGTGCACCACCACATTCAACTCCTCCTCTTTTCTATCCGGGTAGTGTGCTGCGGTAAGGTCGGTAAGGAACATGCAGTTTATTTCTGCATCTTCTTTGAGCCATTTGATTAAATCAAAATAGGCCTCGTGGTGAACAGTTACGGTAAGCATACCGTATGACTCTACCTGTTCAGTAATCTTGTCGCCAAACTGACTGGCGATGCGTGATTGAACGTATTCGTTGGTAAGCGTTGCCATTATTGTATTCCGTATCCGGCCAGTAATTGTTTGTACTCAGGTTCATTTCTTCTGCGCAGTGATTCGGTTTTAACCAAATCCTGAATGCGCATCACTCCGTCAATAATCTGTTCAGGGCGAGGCGGGCAGCCGGGTACATATACATCAACCGGAATTACACGGTCAATACCTTGCAATACGCTATAGGTATCAAATATACCACCGCTCGATGCACAGGCACCTACGGCAATTACCCAACGGGGTTCAGCCATTTGCAGGTAAACCTGACGCAGCACCGGGCCCATCTTTTTAGCAATGGTACCCATCACCATCAACAAATCAGCCTGACGGGGGGAGAAGCTTAAACGCTCTGAACCGAAACGGGCCAAATCGTAGTTGGCTCCCATGGTAGCCATAAACTCAATACCGCAGCAAGAGGTGGCAAAAGGTAAGGGCCATATAGAATTGGCACGGGCCAGTCCCACCACCTTATCCAGACTGGTTAAGGAAAACCCCGGTCCGTCTATACTTACAGGTGCTTCAGCAATTTTGATGTCTGACATAAATATTGTTCGTATTAGATTACTCCCACTTAAGGGCACCTTTTTTAATGATGTAAATAAAGCCCAGTAAAAGCAGGCCCATGAATATGAGCATAGAGATAAATCCATATGCACCGAACTCTTTAAAGTTTACCGCCCAGGGGTACAGAAAAATTACTTCCACATCAAACAGCACAAACAAAATAGCAGTAACAAAATATTTGATGGAAAAGGGCAGGCGGGCATTCCCTTTAGATTCAATACCACACTCAAATGTTTCGAGTTTATCTTCTGTTTTTCTTTTAGGCCCCAACAGGTGCGTTACAAAAAGCGTAGTAACCACAAAACCCGCAGCAACCAAAAACTGGATAAAGATTAATATGTAATCGGTGTTACTCATAAATATATAGATGAAACGCAGCAAAAATAATTTAGTTTGTGAAAAATGCACGTCTATTCAAAGGAAATTACCAGAGTGTTGATAAAAGAAATAAAGGGCATAAAAAAAGGAGGACTGTTGTCCTCCTTTTTTTGAGAAATATATAGGTAAGTGATTATTTAACCACTTGTACTTCAACTCTTCTGTTTACCTGATGAATGGTTTTGCTCAATAACTCAGCTTCACCTTTAGATTCAGTAATAATTCGGCTGGCTTTAATATCAAAGTGGCGAACCATAAACTGTTTTACTATTTCAGCACGTTTTAATCCCAATTTGTAGTTGTAATCTTCAGAAGCTACGGCATCGGTGTGTCCGATTAACTTGATCGAAGCAGTAGGATTGGCTTTCATGAACATGGCAATCTGGGCCAGGTTCTGAATGTACTTCTGAGATACGGCTGCATTATCCAAAGAGAAAAACACAGGAACTGAATTGCCTACACTGGATGAAGAGTAAGAACCTGTAGTACGGTTAGTAGGAGCAGGTGCTTTGGTATTCATGTTTACCTTAGGATCTTTAGCATCAGGAATAGCAGGTTGGTTAGTGAAAGCAAACTTGTCGTCTTTCACTTCCTCTGCATTTTTAGCTACAATTGTTTTACCCTGGAAGTTAACCATGTTACCTAAAGGCGTGTTAGGTTCCAAATCTTTACTGTTTGGAATTCCATCCTGATCATCGTCCAGTTCTTCTCCGGTGGTAGTTACTTTGGCGTTTTTATTAGAGAATACTTCCTTGTCCATTTCATCTACTACACCGTCTTTGTCAGTATCTACTACTTTACCTTTAGTGTCAACTGTAGCATTGGGAGGAGTGTTGTTGTCTTTGTCATAAAGATCTGCTACACCATCGCCATCTGTATCTTTGGTAAGGGAATCAATTTTGTTTTGCATAGCCAACAGTTGATCGTAGAGAATTTTAGTAGGCTCTGTACGGTCATATGGTTTAGCATTTTTGCTACCCATGTGATAAGTGAGGCCTAAGGCAATCAACATGTATTTATCGTTTTCGTTGTTGTTTACAACGGCATCTAATTTGTCTGAGTTCAGATTTCTGAGGTATAAATCAGCACCCAAATCAAAATCTTTATTGATGTGGTACTTAACACCCATTCCAAGGTTCATGAAACTTTCAACCGTTCTTTTGTTAGGTCCGCCAAATTCTCCGTAACCATACGAGTAAATGGTTTCATTTACAAAAGGCCCGTTTAAATGTTTGAGTTTGGTCTTGAACTGACTAAGACCTCCGCCAATTGTAGCAAGGTAAGAGAATTTTGATTTCCTAACGGTACCTTGAGAGAGAAGGTTGCGGATGTTTATTACAGCATTTAAACTGAAATCCCAGATATCGGCATCAAAATATTGTGAGGTAGCTCTTTCAGTTCCTGAAGCATTGCCTCTCATTATTTGGCCCTGAATTGCAAATGCAGGAGTAATAGACTTTGTCAACGCACCGTAGAAACCATATCTGCGCTCGTTGTTGTAAGATGATGCAGGATACCAGTCGTATTGCTTAACATCAGTTTTTGCCAACACCATACCACCACCCAACGTTACGCTCCACGTTTTGTAATTTTTACGGGAAAGCGGATCCGCGGTTTGTGCTTTTGATGCATTAACCGAAGCCAGAACAGTTGCAACGGTTATTATTAGTTTAAATTTGTTCATTTAGATTTGTGTCCTATTCGATGCAATTTTACGAAACATTTCTTAATAAAATGTGAAGTTTATGAACTAAAAAGTACACTATGTGAATAAGATGACTCAAAAATGAGACGTGTTGCGAAAAAAGTGAAGTCTATTTTGTTTTCGCCAATTGCCATAACTGCTCCATTTCCAGTAAGTTAATGTCAGTTATTTTTTTGCCTTTTTCACGGCATTGATCTTCGATAAATTGAAAACGCTGGATAAATTTTTGATTGGTTCTTTCCAGCGCGTCATCGGGATTGATGTTGAGGTGGCGGGAGAGGTTCACCAATGCAAACATTAAATCACCTAACTCTTCTTCTGTTTTGCTCAATTCCTGTTGTTCGGTTATGGTCTCTTTGAGTTCAGCCATTTCTTCGTCTACCTTGTCCCAAACCTGTTGCGTATCAGGCCAGTCAAAACCTACCTGAGCTGCTTTGTCCTGGATGCGTAAAGCCTTGATAACTGAAGGTAAAGAGGAGGGAACAC
>DATGWX010000283.1:0-2065 GCA_035299275.1 Bacteroidia bacterium | reverse complement strand
TATATGGAAAAACTCTTTTTATCTATTTTGTTCGCAACACGTGAGTTGCTGCAAAAACGTCACTTTCTGATTCTATCTCTTTTTGTTTTGGCCGGCACAACAGCTTGTCAAAAAGAACCACCACCACCGCCATCTTCAGGTAACTGCGAGCAAACAGGTTTTATTGAAGCTGTTCCTTGTGGTGACGGGGCTTGGGGAAATCTTTACATCCGCACCTCTAACGGGTATTTGTTAAAACCGTGTCGTAATCTGGTGCAAAACTTTGTTCCTGCTGACGGTATGAAAATCCGCTTCTCAGCTACTGACCCCAACAGTTCAGACCCCTGCATCACTATTCCTGATACCAAGTACAATTGTTTTCAACCTGCACACCATGATATGGTGAAGGTGATTACCTGTATCAAAGCTGTTCAGGAAACACCCCCCACCAGATGCAACACTCCGGCAACAGTTAAGCAAGTTGCATTAGATGGATGTAAATGGATATTTGTATTGGACAACGGTGTAAAGCTGGAGCCTGTTGGTGTTCCGTCAACGTTTGTTTTACGCGATGGCATGCGGGTACGTATAGCCTATAATGATAAAATTGAAATGGCGTCCATCTGCATGATGGGTAAACCGGCTAAAATACTCTGTATTGAAGAGATAGGTTTTTGCGGAACAGATCCTAACGGATGCCAACCTTTGGTTAAAGGCACGGCTACTCAAAATCCGAACAAACGTTTCAATATTCTTTCAGCAGCAGTAGACGCGAATGGTTGTCTGAGTATTAAAATAGGATACAGCGGGTGTAGTGCTGAAGGGCGCGACTTTCAATTGTATTGGGACGGAAATCATATGCCGGGTAATGCCACAGATGTTGTAAACCTGGTATTGGTTGATAAGGCTCAGGAAGAAGCTTGTGAAGCTTATTTCACTACAGCTCGTTCCTTTAACATTAATAAATTAAAAGAACTTAATACAGGCGGTAATCGTCTGGTTGCTCGCATTGCCGGATACAATGAGGTAATCGAGATAAAATAGTTTTCAGGTT
The DNA here is from genome assembly GCA_035299275.1 of Bacteroidia bacterium. Classification (GTDB taxonomy): domain Bacteria; phylum Bacteroidota; class Bacteroidia; order UKL13-3; family UKL13-3; genus JAGPCK01. Next base: position 1,032 of record DATGWX010000283.1, on the reverse strand, counting down.
TAGGTGGTTTATTTACTGAAAGGCCTTCCATTTTTTGGAGGGCTTTTCTGTTTCAGGCCAATGATAAGGTAACTTTAAAAATACTTCCTCCGCCCGGATTGTTGTGGTAAGTAATCTGCCCTTTGTTTTTATCAACCAGTTCTTTTACAATATATAATCCCAAACCTGACGAAGTTTCGTTGCCGGTTGGCGCTGCTGAAAGTCGTTGAAACTTCTGAAATAATTTCTGCTGTTCATCATCCGATATGCCCGGACCATTATCAGATACAGTTATAGAAATACTGTTAGGTGAGGGGTTAAAAAGCTCAATTCTCACTGCTGAACTGAGGGGAGAGAATTTAATGGCATTAGAGATCAGGTTCTCCAATATCCTCCGCATCATACTTTCATCGGCCTTGATTAAATCATCTGCAGCATTATTGATAAATTCGATAGAAATGTTCTTTTTGGCACCTGCTGGTATAAACTGGGCAACTATTTTTTCAATGGTAAGATGCAATTTAAATGCGGTGAGGTTTATTTTCAGGTTATGCTCATATACTCTGCCCAGGTCAATTACATTTTTGATCATGTCATTACTGTTCTGAATGATTTCATTCATGTAGTTAATGTATTTTGTCTGGTCGGCTGTAAGGTTATTTGACTCTGATTCTAGCAGATTAAGCATACCCTGTAACGAGGCCAGCGGGGATTTAAGGTCATGTGACACCATGGTCATCAGGGTGTTTCTTTCGCGGTTAAGTTCTTCGAGTTGGGTATTTATTTTCGATTTTTTAATCGCACTGCTTATGGCCATAGCCGCCAAAATAACCAAGAGCCCGGAAATGATGGACAGGAGTGTAATGGTAAACTCGTTTCTGAGCATTTGTTGTTCCTGCGCGTTAAAAGTGGCGGTCAGGTCTTTAATCTCTTTATCTCTTTTTTGAAGCGATAACCTTAGTTTGGTGGCTTGAGCCAATTGCTGGCGCTCAGCTTCTGCAATAGAATCATTGATGGTAATGTAAGTGTTCAGGTAAAGAAAGGCATTCACCA
>DATGWX010000282.1:0-3484 GCA_035299275.1 Bacteroidia bacterium | reverse complement strand
ACTAATCTGCCTGCCCCGTTAAACCCTTGCACCTATTTTGCATCTTAGTTCCTGTGAAATTTAACTTCGCCTACTTTATTCTACACCTGTTTATTTTTACCTGTACATACACCCGTGCACAGGTTACACTTCGTGGTGAATTGTCTTCCTTTCCTGAAAGGGCACTGAAAAACAGCAACGGTTCATTCTCCTTTCACCGTGTTTCCATGGGTGCCTCCACACCGCTATACAAAAATTTAAATATGGGGAAACGAACTTTTGATGCGGTTATTCTTTCCGTCAACAGTGCTTACAACAATGTTTACTACAGTACCCTACCACAACGTTTGCAAAACCTCAGTATCTCTTCGGGCGTTTCCTATCTTCACTACAATGGCCTGAAAAATATCTGGCTCGGAAGTGTCACTCCTTTTTTATCAGCACCCACACAGTCTTTTGCTCATACCATTCCCGGTATAGTGGCGTTGGGAGTTTACCAACGCAGGGTAAATGAAAAATGGAGTTACAATGCCGGTGCATTATTCATTAGTGCGCGTCAACAGATTCTAGTTCCGCTGCTGGGTTTTCATTATCGGTTTGACGAAAAAGAACAACTGCAATTTAACCTGCCATTTAATGCTGCCTACATTGTTCAAAGTACGCCAAAATCAAAACACAAACTTAGTATAGGATTCAAAGGATTTATCTCTCAAACTCCTTTCACTACAGCTGACGGATACCTTCGCGTACAACAGCTTCTGATGCAATACACTTATAGAAGAAGGATGAACGAATCCTTCAGCTGGCATGCTTCAGCAGGACTTGCAGGTAGAAGAAAAGTGGTATTGTACAACACTCCCTTTGGCGATATAGACGAACCAATAAAAGGAGGCTTGAACCTGGAAGCAGGCGTAAGTTATACCTTCCGAAAAAAATTAAAACAAGTGGAGTTACCCGACACGGATTTGTTTAATCTGGATGAGCTCTCATTGGATGAGTTGGAAGATGAATTAGGAGACGAATAAATTAGTTAGTGCAAACTTCTGCTTGGAGAGCCTTAAGTGAAATCTCCTGCTCTACGTCAACCACAAAATACCTTATTGCATTGGTTGAAATAGTATGCTTATTCAGCATAAACTGATGCCGTATTTGAGATGATTCCACTCCCCTTCTTGAAAACTTGAAAAAATAAACCCGCTCCGTTCGCAATACTTTAGCATCCTGTAACAACTGTACACATAAATACGCATCCGTATTTTTATTGCTGCACGTAAAATTCCCATATACTTTAATACATGCAGGGGTTGTGTTTATTTCTACCTCTTTTATCAAATGTGTCTTGCAATTTGTATCACTAAAAAGTGGCTTACATATTTTCAGTTCAGCACAATGTTTCAGCTCTTCCTGTACCAGATTTCTGTATTTATCCCCTGTTTTTAAAAATGTAGCGAAATACAATTCCCTATCCATTTTTTGCGGATGAATAATACCAATGCTGTATTGCCTGGCTTGTACCTGATTAAGACCAACACATAACAACACCATCGTGACTAAAACCACTTTGCCTGAAAACTGCTTGAGAAAACTGAACCAAACTCCCAGTAATATTGCCAACACAGCATATGATTCCACAAAAGCCCGCTGCCCGAAACAACTGCCGTAATGCCACACACTCCAGGATGAAATTACATAGAGGTTAAGGAACACATAAGCCAACAACCATATGCTCCTCCATCCGTATACTTTAAACAGTGCGTAAAATCCACCCAACGCCAAAGTGGCCAGAGGAGTATATACCCACCATCCTTTTTTAAAACTGACTAACACATTAAACAATTCAGGAGAAGAAAAATTAAACGTAGCGGTTGTGTAGGCGTCCACTATCCACAAGCCGGTTTGCCAATGCCAACAAAGCGGCTGAATTAATACAACTGCAGCACAACAACTCACAGCCGCCAGTAAAACAGAAAATGCCGTTTCTTTTAACTGCTGAAAAAGGTGAGGCAAAAAAAACGGGACCGTAAGAACCACCAAAAGATTACTGGGTCTGATAATGGCTATGAACCCCAATGCTACTGCTGCGGTAAAAAGATATCTCTTCGATTTTATCTTCGCCCACCTTTGTATGGCGAATAAAAAAAGCGTGATGGCAAAAAAAGAATAGGCGTGCGAAAAAGATGGTTCTGTTACAGCATAAGTATACAAATTGGTTCCGTGTAGTATTGCCGCTGAAATTAAAAGTGCCGCATACTTATGAGTTGTATAAGTTTCCACCAGAAGTGTGAGTAAATAGAGTGCCACACACACATAAAAAAGCGTGGACCATAGTACTGCCCGCTGGTAGGGTGCTGAAAAACCATCTGCAACATTTGCAGTAACATGCGCAACAGCAAAAAAAGGCGAAATAAGAACTGCCTCTCCTACAAAATACTGATTCACTTTACGTCCATTGGGAGCCTCACGTATGAAATTTCCGATAGGGCGGTAGTTTTTTTCGTAGTCCTTCAGAAACAACCAGGATGCATCATCGTAAATGAATAAAGCCGGCAAATACGAATAATAGCCTAAGCCATCACTGTTAATTACTGAAGCATGTTCAGGTTGGTGATACTTTATAGCCGGCCAGATTAAACTGAGGCATAGTAGAAGATAGGCTGCAATATGAAATTTTTTATGCATGAGGTACGTCTACACAAACATACCAAATAAAACAGGAAACCTTAGTTACTCGGAACGCGCAGGTGCTGGAGCATATCTGCCGTCATACCCGCCAAATCGAAATCGGGTTTCCAACCCCAGTGTGCTTTGGCCTCTGCATCGTTAATACTTTGCGGCCATGAATCAGCAATCTGTTGACGTGAATCGGTTCTGTAACTAATGGTAAATCCGGGAATATGTTTAGCAATTTCAGCTGCAATTTCTTTGGGTGAAAAACTCATTCCTGCCAGGTTGTAGCTACTGCGTATTTTTACATTAGCGGCTTCGGTTTCCATAATACCTATGGTGGCTTTTAAGGCATCGGGCATATACAACATGGGTAACGTAGTGTTCTCTGAAAGGAAACATTCGTAACTGCCATTTTTTAATGCCTCGTGGTAAATGTGTACTGCATAATCCGTAGTGCCTCCACCCGGTGCCGATTTGTAACCGATTAATCCGGGGTAACGCAGGCTGCGTACATCCACGTTATATTTTTGGTGGTAATATTCGCAATACCGCTCGCCCGCTTGTTTGCTGATACCATAAATGGTATTGGGCTCCATTACGGTATACTGTGGCGTAAGCAAGCGCGGTGTGGTAGGACCAAATACCGCAATGGAACTTGGCCAATATACTTTCTTAATCAAACCTTCTTTGGCAGCATCCAGTACCAGAAATAAACTGTCCATATTCAGCTGCCAGGCAAACTTCGGATTTTTCTCAGCAGTGGCCGAAAGTAAGGCTGCCAGCAGGTAAACCTGAGTAATGCCATGGCTCTTTACTATCTCATTAAAACGTTGCGGAT
>DATGWX010000281.1:0-3415 GCA_035299275.1 Bacteroidia bacterium | reverse complement strand
TATCTTTCCCGGAATCATCAGTTCACTTAACATTCCTTCTTTAACCTCATTTAACAATTTCATTTATTTTAATGCTACCAGCGATGGCTCTAATGTGGGACTTTGGAGAAGTGATGGCACCGATGCAGGCACCACGTTTGTGGCTCCGTGTAATAGTGCAGGAGGAGTGAGTTTGGGTTCGGGATTTGCAAGCAATGCCAGCACCTTATTTTTCGCTGCGAATACTGCCTCAGCCGGAACAGAATTATGGAAAACAGACGGAACGCTTGCCGGCACTGTTATGGTAAAAGATATTATAACGGGTACGGATGGTGCTAAACCATACAACCTGATGATGATTGGCGATACACTTTATTTCGGAGTAGATAATAACACTTCAGTAAATGGTGTAACACAAGATGGATTATGGAAAAGTGACGGTACGGCAGGCGGTACGGTAAATATTTCAAAAGGGTATTGCGACAATCCGGCATTGCTCACCAACTACCGTGGCTCTTTGATATTTGCCGGGTACAATGACATGAAGGGTACGGAATTGTGGAAAATAAATGAGCCTATCGGAGTAGGAATTAGTCAGGAAGAAAATCAGATATCAGTAAACCTCTTTCCTAATCCAAGCAAGGGAAAATTTACTTTTACTTCTTCGCGAATGCTTTCTGAAATAAAAATATATAATTCATCAGGGGTAATTATTCATGTCGAAAAAATTGAATCTAAAAATAACGAGATTAACTTGATAGGACAGCCAAAAGGAATTTATTTTTATTTGTTAACTGACGACCTGCAATCTGTAAAAACAGGGAAAATCATTATTGAATAGAGAATGAAAGCTGGTGCAATACTAACACTAAACAAAAGCACATCAAATTAGGTGACTTTTCGTTTTAGTTTGTATTAGCAGGATAAATACCCTGTGTGAAAATATTGTCTCTTGGGAAGTTGCATGGAAGAAGGAAGGATGAATATCCTCCCTGACTGTGAGTGGCATTTACGATAGGTGGAAAACGGTTTTATTTACAGGATTTGAGTATTTGTCGCGGTGTTGCTACTGCAACTGTGTACTACGAAGAATTAGATCCTGCTGATAATAGTACATGGCGTTTTGTGAATTGTAGTTTCAAAGGTAAAATAAAACTGAACTAATTAACATAAGCCGCTAGTCGCAATATGGTGGCTGATGTAAGTCCCTCACACAACCTTGTCTATCCCTTGAACAAAACTCCACACTGGTAACCCCCTTCAATCATTCCCCCGGCAGTTTCTTCCAAAACTCGTCTTCGGTATTTTCTTCAAAGTGGTGTTCCTGGTGCAACCTGTCTACCATCACCAGTTGTTCTGCTGTGGCGGTGCGCTCCAGCTCATTGAACAAAATGCGTTCTTCAAAGCGAATGTGCCGCTCCAGTTCTTCTTCAATAAGGCTCACTGATTTGAGCAAGTTCTTTTCTTTTACAAACAAGCGGTTAATCCTGCGGTGCTCAAACAGGGCTTTCTCCACTAGCTTATGACCGTTGCCCAAAACAGGAAATATATGCTGCTCCTCTGATTGAAAATGAGGAATGAGGTGAGTGGCATAAAACCAGTCGGCATAACGTTTCATTCTTGATTCCTCCACGTGGCGGGCAATGCCTTTACGAATTTTAAGGCACAGCATTAAGCCGTGGTAATGTTCACGGCTTAATGGCTGCAAGGCAATGTTGCGTTTAATGGGTGTAATGCTGCTCATTCAAAATAAATATTCAGTTCAGTAAAAGAAGCCTTGAGTTCAAGAAGAATTTTCTTGCGCTGGGTTTCCTCTTTTGCCCCCTGCATGGAGGCTACCAGTTCCATGTAAGGCAACAGCCACTTGTGCAACTCATCGTGCGGTTTTCCTTCCATGGTGCAGTTGGAGGTAAGCTCATTGGTTTGCTCCTGTAAAAATACGGCCAGGGTATCAAAGCTGTCTGCACCATCACCGGTGTAAGCCTCTACGGCATTTTCCATGGCACGCAGGTAAACCATCATTTGCTCATCCACCTTCCACTTGTTGCCCTCATTCAACTCTATGCCATGTTGTGAAGGCACATATTCTTTGGTTGCCTGCGGAGTTTTTTCCTGTTTTGTTTGCGGGTTGCCGCAAGATAAAATCAACACTCCCGATAGCAGGAGCAAATAAATAAACTGCTTTTTCATGATGCGGTAGCCAATAATTTTTCCTGCTCAATACCCCAGGGGAATAGAATATTGTTCTCCAGATGAATGTGCAGGTGCAGGTCTGCTTCAAATTCTTTCAGTAATGCATAAGTTACTCTATAGGTATTGCAGGCATCAGCCGGAGGAGTATAATCATCCGTAAGCACGGCCATTGTTCTGAAGCGTTCACCTTCCACCTCATGTTCCTGCATCATCATGGCTACGGGGTTTTCAACTGTACCAAAATGAGGCTTTTCAATTTTTTCGCCTTTGCTTATTGCTTCGGCAATCTTGCGCAGGTAAGGAAATAATACCAGTTCTTCTTTTTTCATGTGAGCTGCCAACTCGCTGGCAGAGGCTGTAAACTGCTGAAAAACGTCAAACAGTTCGGGGTGGGTTTTGCCATGCACCTTGCACAGCTTATCGAGATATTGCAGCAGCACCGGAGTGCGTTCTACTACGTAGCGGTGGTGTTTCTTCTCAATGTAATCCACCAGCAAATCAGCCGGCCATGAGGCATAGTCCATAGCCGTATTGCCGGGAGCATTCAATACCGATTCCAGTTGCCCAAGCAGTTGTGCTTCGTCTTTTTGAGCCGTAGCACAAGCCTCGGCAATGGTTCTGTTTCCCTTGCAGCAAAAGTCAATTCCGTTAGATTGAAATACAGCGGCTGTGCGGTAATCTTCCGCAACTAACTCTCCTACTTTTTTTAAAACTAATGTGTTCATATGATGTAAATTTTAATTTAAGACAATATTGTCCTTTTTTAGTGTAATTTTTTTTATCTCTTCAAAAATGTCATGCCTTGCTTTAGTCCAAGAGCCAGTTCTTCAATGGTAGTAGTTTCGAGCATGTGCTTAAGTTCCTGCCGTATGGAGATAAATTTTTCATGCACAGGACAAGGTTTTTTCTCATTACACATTTTCAAACCCAGGCCGCAACCTTTAAAAACACTGTCACCGTCAATAGCGTAAACCACTTCGCTTAGTTTAGTAGTAAACAGATTGTGGGGTTCCATTACAAAACCGCCTGTAGGGCCTTTCAAAGAATCTACTATGCCTTGTTTGACCAATTGTTGCATTATTTTAGCGGTGAATGCCTCGGGAGAGTCAATTTCCTTGGCAATGTCTTTTAAAGTAATGCGCCTGCCTTCTTGCGATTGCAAGGCTATGTATATGGTTGCCCTGATGGCATATTCACAGGCTTTTGAAAACATGGTTACTTATTCAGGCACAAATATAAGTCA
>DATGWX010000280.1:0-4878 GCA_035299275.1 Bacteroidia bacterium | reverse complement strand
AAGTGCTTGTTTTTGATGCCACAACAGTAAAAAGGTACAGCAAGTGGTGAGGGCGGTAAACGGTGGTGATTTATCGGTTACCTGTTTTTTGAAGCATTAATAAGCGGTTGTAGCAGAAACTCCAATCCATTAAGTTTAATTTCAAATAAGGTTTCCAGTTGTTGACCCAGTTTATTTTTAGGGAAACCGTTGCGTTTCATCCACTCGAGGTAGTGCATAGGGATTTTATACAACAGCACGTCTTTGTATTTGCCATAAGGCATTTTGGTATTCACCAATGAAAGCAAAATCGAAGTATCAGGCCCTTGTTGCATTACTTTCCTATGCAAAATTTAGAAAAAATTGATTCCAGTAAATCGTCTGTTGTAATCTCACCGGTAATCTCACCTAAATGGTAAATGGCCTTACGTATGTCAAAAGCAACCAGCTCACCACTAATGCCCGATGTCAAGGCGTTTTGTACCTGCTGGAGGGAGGCGGTGGCATTTAGTAAAGCCTGATAGTGGCGCAGGTTGGTAATCACCACCTGGTTGGGGGCATGTTCAGCTGTGGCTACTAAATTTTTTAGAGTAGTGAGCAATTGCCCGATGTGTTCTTCGTTGTTAGCGGATATAAACAGAAATGGCACCTGTATGTCCTTCCATTTATTCTGTATATCTTTTTCAGCACTCAGGTCAATCTTATTGCCTATAGCCAATACTTTAGCCGGTGGTAAGGCATTGAGTTCAGCCTGTAATGTTTCGGGGGTGGTAGTGTTTACGTCAAACAGGTACAGAATGATTTCTGCCTGTTTCAGTTTTTCCAGCGTGCGTTCAATGCCTGCCGCTTCAATCATTGATTCAGCCTGCCGAATACCGGCTGTATCAATCAACCGGAAAACCAATCCGTCTACCACCAATCGTTCTTCGATGGTGTCGCGGGTGGTGCCTTCGATATTGCTTACAATGGCCCGGTCTTCTTTGAGCAAAGAATTAAGCAGCGTACTTTTTCCTGCGTTGGGTTTTCCTGCAATTACTGTTGGTACACCGTTTTTAATCGCATTGCCGTATTGGAAGGAGTCAATGAGTGATTGTATAAGTTGTTGAACGTTGTGCAACAATTGAAGCAATTGTGCTCGGTTGGCAAACTCCACATCCTCTTCGCTGAAGTCCAGCTCCAGTTCGATAAGAGAGGCAAAACCAATCAGTTCTTCCCGCATGCGTTGAATAAACGTGGAATAACCACCCCGCATTTGTTTGAGGGCTGTTTGCAGCGAAGCTTCGGAATCAGCCGAGATTAAATCAGCTACCGCTTCAGCCTGCGAAAGATCCAGTTTTTTATTCAGAAAGGCCCTTAAGGTAAACTCTCCCGGTTGAGCCATGCGCGCACCTTGGCGTACCAGCAATTCCAGAATACGTTGCTGAATAAACGTTGAGCCGTGGCAACTGATTTCCACCGTATGTTCACCAGTGTAAGAAGCGGGTGCTACAAACACGGTGGCTAGCACCTCATCGATTACTTTTTCTCCGTCTGTAATTTTTCCGAAATGGACCGTGTGCGAGGGAACTACGTTCAGTTTATGTCCTTTAAACACAGCCGTTACCAAATTGAGTGCTTCGGCTCCCGATACACGGATAACGGAGATGGCGCCAATACCCGGGGCCGTTGCCGGAGCACAAATGGTAGAAGTGGGGTCGAGTTGATTCATGTAAAATTCGGATTCAAAGTTAATACTTCGTTAGGAAACTCATGGTTTTATTAGAGAGCGTGGCTCGGAATTTGTACCTTAGTGGCCAAATTTCAAATAAAATGAGGGGCGTACCTAAACTTGAGTTTAAAAACGATAAAGAAGCGCTGTCGATAAAACTGGGGATTTTGGCCAAAAAGTATTTCGGAATACTTACCTACCATGCCAGCGACAAGACAATTGATAAATACCAAACGATGCTGCGTATGGTTGTTAAACATCAGGGAGTGTCCCAACAGGATTTGGCCAATATGACTGATGTAGATAAATCATCCATTGTCAGAATTGTTGATTACCTTGAATCGAAAGGACTGGTTGAACGGAAAGAAAATCCCGATGACAGAAGAGCATACTTGATTATGCCTACAGCAAAAGCATATGGGGTTGCAGAATCAATGGGCCGGGATTACCAAATGGTGAATGACTGGGCGTTCAAGGGATTTAGTAAGACGGAACGGGAACTTTTTTACAGCATGTTGGAGCGTATCAGCCAAAATATGATGCCCATTCCCTCCGATCAATATATTGTTCAATATTTAAAGACACTGGGTAAGCTGGATGATGAAAAATAAACTGTGGCGCTGGCTACTCATTATAACTGTACTCTTGGTGTTGTTAGTTCCGAAATTCTTTGGTAAAAAAGAAGGGTCTGCTACGGGCAACGGAAAGCCGGGTATGCAAGGTCCTTTGCCGGTTCAGGGAATGCTGATTAAATCATCTGCCCTCAACAATGTGGTGAAAACCTCCGGTACTTTGCTGGCAGATGAGCAGGTAGAACTTCAGGCTGAAACCAACGGTAAAATTGTGGGTTTGTACGTTGAAGAAGGTGCCCGTGTAAGCAAAGGAAAACTCTTGCTCAAAATAAATGATGCCGAGTGGCAGGCCATGTTGCGTAAAGCAGAATCACGTTTGCGGCTGGCTGAAGAAATGGAGCGCAGGCAAAAAGAGATGCTGAAAAAAGAGGGCATCAGCCAAACGGAATACGACCAAGCGTTGAACGAACTGAATACTGCTAAAGCTGACGTTGCACAAGCCAAAGAACAAATTCGTAAAACAGAAGTGATTGCACCGTTTGACGGAGTAATCGGATTAAAATACATCAGCGAAGGAGCTTACGTTACACCCAATGCCCGTATTGCAGGCTTTCATAAGATAGACCGCATTAAAATTGAATTTTCAGTACCTGAGCGTTATGCTGCCCAGGTGCAAAGCGGACAAACTATTTTTTTTAAAACAGAAGGCAGCGAAACTTTGCGTGAAGCAAAAATTTATGCGGTAGAACCCCGTATTGATGAATTAACCCGTAACCTGCAATTGCGAGCGGTGTGTGCCAACAACGGTACATTGTATCCCGGTGCATTTGTACAGGTGCAAGTGCCGCTCAAAGAAGTTTCTGATGCGGTAATGATTCCAACGGAGGCGGTAATTCCGATATTAAAAGGGCAAAAAGTTTTTCTCGCTAAAGGCGATTCAGTGCTGGAAGTAAAAATCAAAACCGGTATTCGAAACGATCAGTTTATTCAGGTAACGGAAGGACTGAAAAGCGGAGATACTTTAATCACTTCGGCTTTAATGCAATTGAAACAAGGAGCGAAAATAACCCTGCGTTCACTCAAATGAGTATCAGTACCACCAGCATTAACCGCCCCGTTTTAGCGAGTGTATTTTCTATACTCATTGTACTGTTTGGTATTATAGGCTACTCTTATCTGGGTGTACGCGAATACCCTTCCATTGACCCACCTGTGATTAATGTGCGCACTGCCTACACCGGTGCCAGCGCAGAGATTATAGAATCACAAATTACTGAGCCCTTAGAAAAAGCGATTAACGGTATAGCCGGTATACGTTCCATTTCATCCGCCAGTAATCTGGGCTCTTCACAAATTACGGTAGAGTTTAATCTGGATGCTAATTTAGAAGAAGCTGCTAACGATGTGCGCGATAAAGTATCACAAGCCGTTCGTCAGTTGCCACAGGATATTGATGCACCTCCGGTGGTGGCAAAAGCCGATGCCAACTCGGATGCCATTATTGCCATGACGGTGCGCAGCGATACGCGCAACCAGTTGCAGTTAAATGACTATGCAGAAAATGTGCTGATTGAAAAACTGCAAACCATTCCGGGGGTGAGTACCATACAGGTGTGGGGACAAAAACGTTATGCCATGCGCATATGGATGGATCCTGCCCGGCTGGCTGCTTTACGACTAACCCCGCTCGATATTAAATCAGCCTTAGACAGAGAGAATGTAGAATTGCCCGGAGGAAAAATTGTAGGCAACACTACAGAACTTACCGTGCGTACCTTAGGGAAATTTTCTACCGAAGAAGAATTCAACAACCTCATCATTCGCAGTGACGGAAATAAGACTATTCGTTTGCGTGATATCGGGTATGCTGCCTTAGGTGCAGAAAATGAAGAGACCATGCTGAAAGGCAACGGTACGCCCATGATTGGATTGGGTGTGGTACCTCAACCCGGAGCCAACTACATTGATATTGCCGATGAGTTTTACAAACGCATGGAGCAAATCAAAAAAGACCAGCCCAAAGATTTGCAGGTAGATTTAGCGTTGGACAACACCAAGTTTATACGCAGCTCCATTACTGAAGTGCAGGAAACTTTGCTCATTGCCTTTTTACTGGTGGTGCTGATTATTTACCTGTTTTTCCGCGATTGGCTCATTGCTTTCCGTCCGTTGATTGATATTCCCGTGTCGCTTATCGGTGCATTTTTTATTATGTACCTGGCGGGATTCTCCATCAATATTCTCACCATGCTGGCCATTGTGCTGGCTACAGGTTTGGTGGTGGATGACGGTATTGTGGTCACAGAAAATATTTTTAAGAAAATTGAAGAAGGACTCTCTCCAAGGGAAGCAGCTATCAAAGGCAGCAATGAAATTTTCTTTGCTGTGGTGTCTACTTCGATTACCCTCGCTATTGTATTTCTTCCCATTATATTTTTAGAAGGTTTTGTGGGCAGGCTGTTCCGTGAATTTGGTGTGGTACTGGCAGGTGCGGTGCTTATTTCGGCCTTTGTTTCGCTTACACTCACTCCCATGCTCAATGTGCTCATGACACGCAAACAGCAAAAGCACAGCAGGTTTTATGAAATGACAGAACCTTTCTTTCAAAAGCTAAACGAT
>DATGWX010000279.1:0-7376 GCA_035299275.1 Bacteroidia bacterium | reverse complement strand
CCCCGACCGTAAAGGTGATTTTGCAGCTTATGGTACTTCCAGCGGAGGAAGTGACTGGAACGAGTTTTTTGTTTTGGATCTAAATACCGGTAAAAAAACAGCCGACCATTTACAGTGGATTAAATTCTCAGGCGCTTCCTGGTACAAAAACGGATTTTTCTATTGCCGTTATGATGCTCCCGTGGATGGGAAAGAACTTTCAGCCAAAAATGAATACCATAAGATATACTACCACCAGTTGGGTAACGACCAAAGCAAAGATGAACTGGTATATCATGATGCTTCCAAACCACAACGTTATTATGATATAGGGGTAACCGAAGACGAGCGTTTTATGCTTATGCATATTTCAGAAGGTGCGGCATCTAAAAATGCAGTAGCTGTTAGAGATTTATCAAAAGCAGGTTCATCCCTTCAACCGTTAATCAACGATTTTGAAAGTGAGAATGTAGTGATTGATAACATGGGCGATCAACTCATAGTTCTTACCAACCGCAATGCTCCCCACAAAAAAGTAGTACTGATTGACCCCGCTAATCCGAATGAAAAGAGCTGGAAAGAATTAATTGCTGAACGTAAAGATGAAGTGCTGGAGAGCATTTCTTACACAGGTGGAAAGCTGTTGGCTGTGTATATGAAAGATGCTACCAGCCGGGTGTACGTGTTTGATGCAAAAGGTAAACAGGAAGCCGAAGTACAATTACCTGCGTTGGGAACTGTAAGTGGTTTCTCCGGCCATCGTGAGGATAAAGAAGTGTACTTTACCTTTACTTCGTTTACCTATCCTTCTTGTGTTTACAAGTACGATATTACTACAAACACCACCACGCTTTTCAAAAAGCCTGATATCAAATTTGATTTCGAACAATACGAAACCAAACAGGTTTTTGCCAAGTCAATAGACGGCACCAAAGTACCCATGTTTTTGGTTCACAAGAAGGGCATCAAATTGGATGGTAACAACCCTGCTTTATTATATGGTTACGGTGGATTTAACATCAGCCTTACACCCTCTTTCAGTATTTCCAATCTGGTGTTTTTAGAGCAGGGTGGTATTTATGCCTTAGCTAATTTACGTGGTGGCGGAGAGTACGGAGAAGAGTGGCATGAAGCAGGTATGTTGCTGAAAAAACAAAACGTGTTTAATGACTTTATTGCTTGCGCAGAATTTCTGATTAATGAAAAATATACCTCCTCACAAAAACTGGCTATCAAAGGTGGTTCGAATGGCGGACTCTTGGTAGGTGCGGTAATGTGCCAGCGACCTGAATTGTTTAAGGTGGCCTTGCCTGCCGTAGGTGTAATGGATATGCTGCGCTACCACAAGTTTACCATAGGCTGGGGTTGGATAGGCGAATACGGCAGCAGTGATTCACTCATTATGTTCAAAAACTTATTGTTGTATTCTCCTTTGCACAACCTTAAAGAGGGTGTAAACTACCCGGCCACATTGGTAACCACAGCCGACCACGATGACCGTGTAGTACCGGCACACTCCTATAAGTTTACAGCACGTTTACAGGCCTGTCACAAAGGGAACAACCCCGTACTTATTCGTATTGATAAAAAGGCAGGGCACGGTGCAGGTAAACCTACATCCAAGTTAATTGATGAAGCAACCGACCAATGGGCGTTTACTTTCTACAATCTTGGTATGAAAATGGAGTAAACCGTTGAAGTAAATTCAGAATATGAAAAAAATATACCTTCTTACACTTGTTGTTTTGACAGTTTTCACGTCAAACATCCAAGCCCAAAACTCCAGATGCGGAGCCGCTGTTCCCAACATTACTTTCCAGCAATTCTTACGTAATGTGCAAGCGCAGTCTCAACAAATGGCGCGATTGGCTGAGGCCAAACGTGTGGTTCAGAATAACTGTGTGAGCGCAACACAACTCAAAGAAATGGCCTCCTTACTGGAGAATGATTACGATAGACTTGACTTGTGTAAAACGGCTTACATCAATACATCGGATAAGGAAAATTTTGTGGAGGTGTATGATGCCTTTGCATATTTCTCTACAGTGTTTCGTCTGCATGATTTTGTGAAAGAACAGAAGCCTGTGCCTGCTCAACAACGACCACGACCTGTTCCAACTCCTGCACCAAGTAATCCGTGGAGTAATATTACCTACCCTGATTGGAGGTCATACAAAGGCAACACAGGTTGTGAGACACCGTTAGCAGAAAATGATTTTGATTATTATTTCAAAAACATTCAGGCCATGAGTACTGATGCTGATAAATTGAATGCAGCCGGCACTATGAGTAACACAGGTTGCCTTACCGTGGCCCAATTGATGCGTATCGGTATTTCATTGGAATTGGAATCTAACCGACTGGCTTTATTTAAGCAGGCATATTCCCGTGCGTATGATCAAGGTAATTACCTTAAAATGATTCAGGTGTTCAAGCACCAGCCCAACCAGGATAACCTGATTGCATTTTACAATGAGCAAAACAAAACAAACCCTTCAGATAATACACCACCACCCTGCACTGTAAGTGATGCCGATTTTAACAGTATCAAAACCACATTGAACAAACAAACCGTGGAGTCCAACCGATTGAATACGGCCAAGCAAATTATGCGCAGTAAAAAATGCTTTACAGTGAATCAGGTCAAAGCATTGGTTAACACCCTGCGTGTAGAATCGTATAAATTAGAGTTGGCTAAATTTGCCTATGATTTTACCACCAACACGGGAGATTATTATCAGGTGAGCGATGTGTTGGGTGTAGAATCCTACAAACGGGAGCTGATGGAGTTTCTGGAAAAGAAATAGCCATCTTGGGGTTCTGTACCTAAAAGCCTGTATAGAAGAGAGTTTTATACAGGCTTTGTTGCTTGCTTTCACCCCCATCATTTCCCTACCTTTGTCCCACTTTTTATAAATTATAAGATTCATGAAATACGATGTTACCATTATTGGTTCAGGACCGGGCGGATATGTAGCCGCCATTCGTTGTGCGCAGTTAGGTTTAAAAACAGCTATTGTAGAAAAGTATCCTACACTGGGTGGTACCTGTCTTAATGTGGGTTGTATTCCTTCCAAGGCATTGCTTGATTCGTCAGAGCATTACCACAATGCCACACACACCTTTGCGACACACGGTATTGATGTGAAAGACGTAAAAGTGAATCTGAAACAAATGATTGCCCGCAAATCAGAGGTGGTTAAACAAAACACTGACGGCATCAATTTTCTGATGAAGAAAAATAAAATTGATGTGTACACAGGCGTTGGCTCTTTTGTAAATAAAAACACCATCAAGGTTTCAGGCGAAAAAGAACAAACCATCGAAACCGACAAAGTGATTATTGCTACCGGTTCAAAACCATCTTCTTTACCCGGATTAAACATTGATAAAAAACGCATCATTACTTCTACCGAAGCATTGGAAATGACCGAGGTTCCCAAGCACCTGATCATTATTGGTGGTGGTGTAATTGGCTTAGAGTTGGGCTCAGTTTATGCCCGCTTAGGTGCTAAAGTGAGTGTGGTGGAATACACCGGTTCATTAATTCCTATGATGGATGGTGCAATGGGTAAGGAGCTGCAAAGGGTATTAAAGAAACTGGGCTTTGAGTTTTTCTTCAACCATAAAGTAACTGCTGCTACCGCAAAAGGCAAAGAAGTAACGGTTACTGCCGATAATGAAAAAGGCGAAAAAGTGGAACTGAAAGGTGATTACTGCCTGGTGTCGGTGGGTCGTAAACCTTATACGGATGGACTGAATCTGGAAGCTGCAGGATTAAAAGCAGATGAACGTGGCCGTATAGCTGTGGATGATCACTTGCAAACTGCAGTGCCCAACATTTACGCCATAGGTGACGTAGTGCGTGGCGCCATGCTGGCACACAAAGCTGAAGAAGAAGGGGTGTTTGTAGCCGAAACCATTTCAGGTCAGAAGCCGCATATCAACTACCTGCTCATCCCTTCTGTAGTTTACACCTGGCCTGAAGTGGCCGGAGTAGGACATACCGAAGAAGAGCTGAAAAAAGCAGGACGAAAATATAAAGTGGGAAGTTTCCCTTTCCGTGCATTAGGCAGAGCGCGTGCCAGCATGGATTTAGACGGTTTGGTAAAAATTCTGGCCGATACGGAAACGGATGAAATTCTGGGAGCACACATCATAGGTGCCCGTGCTGCCGATATGATTGCCGAAGCTGTAGTAGCTATGGAATTCCGGGCCAGTGCCGAGGATGTAGCCCGTATGAGCCATGCCCACCCTACGTATACGGAAGCGTTCAAAGAGGCTTGTCTGGCAGCTTCGGAGAACCGCCCGTTACACATGTAGTTTGAAATTAGGCATTTCTGTACTTATTTCGTGTATACTAAAATCTAAAAAAGTCTATGAGCCACGCTAAAAATGCAGGTCTTGGTTTTTACAACGATGTACTGCACTATTTCGACAACGCTGCACGTTACACCAAGCACGACAAGGGTTTGTTGGAACAAATAAAAATCTGCAACAGTGTTTACGTCACTAATTTTCCGGTAAAAATAGGAGAGAATATTGAAGTGTTTGAAGGCATCCGCGTTCAGCACAGCCAGCACAAAACACCCGTAAAAGGCGGTATTCGGTTCAGCGAAATGGTAGACGTGGATGAGGTAAAAGCCTTAGCAACGCTCATGACATTTAAATGTGCCGTGGTAAACGTACCATTTGGCGGGGCCAAAGGCGGAGTAAAGGTGGACCCCAAAAAATATTCACCCGCACAATTGGAGAAAATAACCCGCAGGTTCGCTACGGAATTAATTCGCAGAGACATGATTGGCCCGGCTGTAGATGTGCCTGCTCCTGATTATGGCACCGGACCACGTGAGATGGCATGGATTGCCGATACCTATGCAGCCTTTAAACCCGATGATATTAATGCGCTGGGTTGCGTAACGGGAAAACCTGTTGGACAAGGTGGGATTAACGGCCGCACAGAAGCCACAGGTCTGGGTATTTTTTACGGTATTCGCGAGTGCCTGAGCAACAAGGAAGAGATGACTAAAATAGGTCTCACCACAGGTATTGAAGGCAAGCGGGTTATAGTACAGGGTTTAGGTAATGTGGGTTATTATGCTGCCAAATTTTGTCAGGAAGGTGGTGCCGTTATAGTAGGCATTGCCGAATATGAAGGTGGAATATACAGTGCAGATGGCCTGGATGTAGAAGAAGTATTTCAGCACCGCAAAAACACACGTTCCATTCTTGATTTTCCGGGCTCAAAAAATTTCACCAATTCACTGGAAGTGCTGGAACAGGAGTGTGATGTGTTAATTCCTGCTGCGTTGGAAAACCAGATAACTCAAGAAAACGCACCACGCATAAAAGCCAAAGTTATTGCTGAAGGCGCTAACGGACCCACAACTTTTGCAGCAGAGAAAATTCTGTTGGAGCGTAACATCATGTTGCTGCCCGATTTATACCTGAATGCGGGTGGTGTAACGGTGTCGTACTTTGAATGGTTGCGCAATTTGTCGCACGTTCGTTTCGGACGTATGGAGCGCAGGTTTGAAGAAGGTGCCATGCGCAGACTGGTAGATACCATTGAACAGTTAACCGGCAATAGCGTTGATGCAAAACAAAAAAGCATACTCATTCACGGTGCTGATGAAATTGATTTGGTGCGCTCAGGTTTAGAAGATACTATGATTGGTGCCACCAATGAACTGTTTGACATACGTAACCACAACCGCGAAATCAAAGACCTGCGCACCGCAGCTTTTGTAAACGGTATTGACAAACTGGCCACCAGTTACCTGCAACTGGGCGTGTTCCCATAGTCGATAAACCTCTACTAATTCAAACGGGGTAAGTTTCGTTTTAATAGAAGCACTCAGTTACTCCTCCGTTGGCGCGAGCTTGTAGCTCGTGCTATTTTTATTTACTAATCTCATTTTATCAAATTTATTTGTACTACTCCTTTCACCCTACACGCGCGCGTTTGTAACGCGTGCGTGTGAGTAGGGTCTTAGTTACTCTCCGTATACCTCTTAAAATTATCCAGAATAGCTTGCCAGCCGGCTCGTTGTAATTCAAGTGTGTTTTCGTTTTCCGGGTCAAAGGTTTCAGTAACGGTGGTTTCTCTTCCATCAGAGTCAAAGCGAATGTTTACTCTGCGAGCATCGGCCAGCACATATTCAATTTCAATATGCTGCTCCACCTTGGTGTACTCGCCTTCAAAATCAAAACCCATAGAACCGTCTTTGGCTTCCATTCGCGAGTTGAATTTTCCGCCCACACGCAAATCGTTGGTGGCATGTGGAGCATGCCAGTCCTCAGAGGCATAGTTCCAGTTTACTATGTGTTGCGGGTTGGTCCAGTAGTCCCACACTTTTTCGAGGGGAGCGTTTACTTTCACCTCTACAGTAATGCTTGATGCTGATGTCATAGTCTTGTGTATTTAAGGTAGTAAGCGAAGTTACCATTTATTAATTATTTTGCTATGGGGGCCAATAAATTCAGGCTTCTTGCGCTATCCTTAGAAATAGTCTAAATTGCGGGGCTTTTAACATGAAATTATCACAGCTTAAGCCGGGCCACACAGCCACCATACAACTCATCGAAGACGAGGAACTCTCCGTAAAACTTTACGAGATGGGTTGTCTTCCGGGTGAAAAAGTAGTGGTAGAAAACGTGGCTCCTTTTGGCGACCCAATTGCCATACAAGTGCAGGGGTACAAGTTGTGTATTCGTAAAAGCGAGGCAGCTTACATAAGTATAATACCCGATTAACGTGCAGGAAATTAAAGTAGCTCTGGTAGGAAATCCGAACTGCGGTAAAACATCGTTGTTTAATGCGCTTACGGGTTTGAACCAAAAGGTGAGCAACTTTGCCGGCACAACCGTAGATAAAAAAGTCGGGTTATTCAGCATTGATTCAAAAACCCGCGTGCGCCTGGTTGATTTACCGGGCACATACAGTTTGTATCCTAAATCAGAAGATGAAGCCGTCACTTTTCGTGGGTTGTGTGACCCTGAGAATCCTGATTTGCCGGACGTGGTGTTGTTTATTGCCGATGCCAGCAACCTTAAACGCAATCTGCTGCTGTTTACTCAGGTGGCAGATTTGGGCCTGCCCATCGTGTTTGCCCTGAACATGATTGACATTGCCGACCGTAAAGGGATACTCTTCAATTACGAAACGTTGGAGAGCCGTTTGGGTGTAAAAATTATTCCCACCAACGTACGCAAATTGAAAGGTGTGGAAGAAATAAAGCAGGCTTTACTTACCGCTAAACGTCCGGCCACGGCTCCTTTTTTAGATGCACAGGTATACAATCCGGCCATGATTGAGGAGTGCAAAAAATTTCTTGGCCTTACCAATACTTACGCAGCCGTTTTGTGGACACACAACCAATTGCTGTTATTTAAAG
>DATGWX010000278.1:0-2605 GCA_035299275.1 Bacteroidia bacterium | reverse complement strand
ATGTACGTGGTATAAAACCGTAGTTGGCAGGATAGTAAACAGAAGAATAAAGTACACGGTCCAGCTTCAGCAAGCCTGTTTCCTTATCCAGTTCGTATTTGGCCCTTGAATTCTTAGGGATTTCGATGATTGCGTTTACTGTTTCGGGTACATTTTCACCGTAACTAACAGAATGCCATGGGTTGAAATTCATCTTAATGTCATTTTTTCTTTAGATACCTGCTGCATCCTGCTCTTCAATTGTGGTGGTAAAACCTGAAAAACAACACGTATGGCGGGATAGCAGCTATTGTTGAACGCCGCAAAGATAAATGTTAAAATCGTCACAGAGTGTTGGCTATTGCCTCAAAAAAATAATATCTTGCCTCTCCCTTGCGTTTATTGCGAGTGTGAAATCTTCTGAAAGCGTTGCTTGTCACGGGTTTGTAAGGTGTATTAACTTTATGAGAAAAAATGAACCCTCAAGTTGTTTTTTTGAAGTGTACCTATATCTTTGCAGGCACACAAGGGATGTATTAAAATAATTAATCAACCAAAGTAAAAACTAATAAAAATCAGAATTATGGCAGACGTAAAAACAGCCGCTAAGCCGTCATCTCAAGCAGGCAAACCAAAGAACGCGAACAATTTCATGCTTAACCTCATCATCGTGGTTGCGTGTATCGCCATAGGCCAAATTGTTTATCACGTAGTATTTGGTAGTGCTTCAAACTTCTTGGATGCCGAGAAACACAAGCCTAAAAACTTTATGGGTAATATGTATTTGGGTGGTATGATTGTACCATTCCTGATAGCTACATTCCTTACTATGCTTAGCTTCGTAGTTGAGCGTTTCATGACAATTTTCAAAGCAAATGGTAAAATGAATGCAGGTGAATTTGTACGTAAAGTACAGTACCATCTGGCAAATAAAAATGTTGATGCTGCACTGGCTGAGTGTGATAAACAAGCAGGTAGCGTAGGTAATGTAATGCGTGCTGGCCTGGTTAAGTATCGTGAAATGACTACTAACCACGAACTGGATACAGAACAAAAAGTTATCAGCATACAGAAAGAAATTGAAGAAGCAACTGCACTGGAACTGCCAATGCTTGAAAAGAATCTTGTATTCTTGTCAACTATCGCATCAGTAGCAACCCTGTTAGGTCTGTTGGGTACGGTATTGGGTATGATCAAATCATTCCAGGCGATGGGTACTTCAGGTGCGCCTGATGCATCTGCGCTGGCTGCGGGTATCTCTGAAGCCCTGTATAACACAGCACTGGGTATCGGTACGTCATTCTTCGCTATCATCGGTTACAACTTCTTTACCACTATAATAGATGGTATCACATTTGGTATCGACGAAAGCGGTTTCACGCTGACACAAAGCTTCGCTGCTAACTACAAGTAATAGTTGCTGCCGTTGAGTACATAATTTGTTTTATGGAAAAACGACATAATCGGATCTTATTACTATTAACAGTTGAAGAAAAAAAATAAGCGATGCCAAAATTAAAAATGCCAAGGAAAAGCACCCATGTGGATATGACCGCCATGTGTGACGTTGCCTTCCTGCTTCTTACCTTCTTCATGCTGGCTACCAAGTTTAAACCTGACGAGCCAGTAACGGTAACGACGCCTAACTCTATATCTGAAATTCCTTTGCCGGATGCAGACATCATGATGATAACTGTTGACGAAAAGGGCAGGATGTTTTTCTCTGTTGATAACGTAAACGTGAGGAAAGCCCTGATTGATGATATGGATGAGTACAAAAAGCTCGGCCTTTCTGAAGAGGAGAAGACAAAGTTTGCTAAAGGTTCATCTATTGGTGTTCCGCTGAGCCAATTGAAATCTTATCTGGCTGCAGACCCTGCACAACAGAAAGAGTTTGATAAAACGGCTACGGGCATACCTACTGATACTGTGGTAACGTCTGACGCAAATGAACTGGCTGCTTGGATACGTCTGGCAAGGAATAACAATCCTAAGCTGCGTATTACCATCAAAGCAGACGGTGATGCATCTTACCCGGACATCAAAAAAATAATAACTACGTTGGAAGGTTGGAAGATTTTCAAATTCAACCTGATAACTGGTCTGAAAGCTGTACCTCCGGGTACTGCAGCTTACGACATCCAAATGGGTGCGCCGGCTAAGAAGTAGTTTTCAGAAGAAAATAATATTAGTTAACCACTATAAAAAAGTTTTTCCATGGCTGAAATGGATACCTCCAGTGGCGGAGGTCATAAGAAAGGGCCCGGGGTCAAGAAAGGAAAGAAACTTTCTACGCGCATAGACCTTACTCCCATGGTGGACTTAGGCTTTTTGTTGATTACATTCTTTATGTACACAACAACCATGTCGAAGCCTAAGACTATGGAGATAAACATGCCGTATAAGGATGAAAAGATAACGGAAGAAGAACAAACCAAGATTAAAGCAAGTACGGTTATATCAGTGCTTTTGAGCAAAGACCATCGTATTTACTATTATGAAGGTATAGGTGACGACCCTACGAAGCCACCACAATTGAACGTTACTTACTTCAAACCCAAAGACGGTATACGTGATGTACTCATCAACAAGAAAAAAGCAATCGAAGAGTTGAAAGCTTCAGGTG
>DATGWX010000277.1:0-2490 GCA_035299275.1 Bacteroidia bacterium | reverse complement strand
GCGTTTTCACTTGTTCACTTTTAATCGGTACACGTAATGGTGGATGTAAGGCGGGCAGGGGCGTATACTACCGGCAAAAGTTATTTCCAGATTTTTGTCTTTAAATAACTGTAGGTAGTGCTGATTAGAACGAAAATGCAGGGGTACCGGAATACCTTTTTTCATTTTATTGAAAAACCAATCCTGGGCCGAAATAATAATTTTATCAGGTATGTTCAGGTACATTTCTTCTACCAGTATGATGCAGCTTCCGGGTTTAGTGCAACGTATCAGTTCATCCACGTAAAACTCAGGACTAAAAGTATGGTGCATGGCCGATGCAGCTATGGAAGCATCAAATGTACTGTCAGCAAAGGGGAGTGCATCTTGTTTGTTTTCAATAAAGCTGAATCGTTTATTCAGGTCGTTCTGATTCATATTCTGGTCGTGCACAACGTCCACACCCACTATGGAGAGGGCCTGCTTTTGCTCCAGCACTTCCAAAGCTGTATACCCGTTTCCGCAACCGAAATCAAGTGCCTGGCCCGAATCGGGTAACAGCGGTGCAATGTAGCGGGCAATGTTAATGCTCCGTTGGCGTGATAATTTTTTGTATAAAGGTAATGAGGCGATAAACACCTGTCAAAGATTCCATTTTTTTGTGAGATTTACACATGGTTCAATTTATGTTGCTGTAATTCAGAGGTGAATATAAGCCTATACCTAAAGTGCCTCATTATTTGGATTAAGTATTACTTTTGCCGCAAAAGAAAATTCTAACACAATTGTATATCATGAAAGAAGTATTTATTGTATCGGCAGTAAGAACGCCAATGGGAAGTTTTTCAGGGAGTTTATCTGCTTTAACTGCCCCGCAATTGGGAGCAGCAGCTATAAAATCTGCTATGGAAAAAGCGGGTATTGATGGAAGTCAGGTAAATGAAGTATATATGGGTAATGTGCTTTCAGCAGGTGTCGGACAAGCCCCTGCCACACAAGCCATGATATTTGCCGGATTGCCGAATACAATTCCTTCTACCACAGTAAATAAAGTATGCGCTTCAGGTACCAAAGCAATTATGTTGGCCGCACAATCCATTATGTTAGGACAAAATGAAGTAGTGGTTGCCGGAGGAATGGAAAGCATGTCAAACGTACCTTACTATTTAGATAAAGCCCGTAACGGATACCGTTTAGGTAACGGAACTGTAATTGACGGATTGATAAAAGACGGTTTGTGGGATGTTTACAACGACTACCACATGGGCAATGCTGCAGAGTTGTGTGCAAAAGAATGTAACGTTACCCGTGAAGATCAGGATGCCTACGCCATTGAGTCGTATAAACGTTCAGCCGCTGCTCATGCTGCAGGTAAGTTTGACCGTGAGATAGTGCCGTTAGAAATTCCGGTGCGTGGTAAAGATCCTCTTGTGGTAAAAGCCGATGAAGATTTTACTAAGGTGAATTTTGATAAAATTCCGGGTTTGAAACCTGTATTTATAAAAGACGGAACTGTAACTGCAGCCAACGCTTCAGCGTTGAATGACGGTGCTGCTGCTCTGGTTTTGATGAGCAAAGAAGCTGTCGAGCGTACGGGTGCAAAACCACTGGCCAAAATTCTATCTTTTGCTGATGCTGCCCAGGCCCCTGAGTGGTTTACGATGGCACCATCCAAAGCTATTCCATTAGCATTGCAGCGTGCAGGAAAAAGCACCACTGATGTAGACTTTTACGAAATCAACGAGGCTTTTTCTGTGGTTTCTGTAGCCAATAACCGCGAGATGAAACTTGATCCGGCTAAAGTGAATGTTTACGGAGGTGCAGTATCGCTTGGTCATCCGTTGGGTTGCAGCGGTGCACGTATAGTGGTTACACTTATTTCTGTTCTTCATCAGGAGGGCGGAAAAGTGGGTGCCGCAGGTATTTGTAACGGAGGTGGAGGAGCCTCAGCTATTGTGATTGAAAAGGTATAACTATACCAAACATTCTTACTCTTTCGTTAAGCGGGTAAATATGATAAAAAAGATACTTTTAGTATGTTTGACTTTACCTGTGTTTTCTGCTTTTGCGCAGAAGCATATTGATTCACTTCAGGTAGATTCCTTGCGCGACATGGAAATTCAATTGCAAGGGTTGTCACAGGAATTTGTTAACTCACCCGATGAACGTACCCGTGTTAGCAGTGCCTACTATTTTGTAAAGACAATGGCGCGGGCCATGCGTACACGTGGGTCATACGAATACAGGTTCGATTCCATCAAGTCGGTTTCTGTTTTGCGTGCCCCTGATAATTTGTTCAGAATTTTTACCTGGCATCTGCGTTTGGATAATGGTGTTTACCGCCAGTATGGGGTACTCCAAATGAATCCTGATAAATACCCCGGAAAAGGAATGGAAGAGCGGGACGATTTGCGCATGTATTATCCGCTTATCGACCGTTCAGATAGTGTGTTACAGCCTGCTGATACATTACTCGGGCCTGAATTCTGGTTCGGAGCACTGTACTACAAT
>DATGWX010000276.1:0-1537 GCA_035299275.1 Bacteroidia bacterium | reverse complement strand
GCTGTTCATGGCAAACTCCAAACTCCATCCAAAGTTGTTGGTAGGCGAAGCCCACTCACCTGCAACAAACACATCTCTGGTAGTACCTACAAACTGAATTTTACCACCCGAACCTGTGGTGATAAACGCAGAGGAATTATGCGCGTTGGAAGTTGCAGTGCCGGGAATAGTATTTTTAGCTGCCGTATATGCTCTGATTTTTCCGTTAACAGCCAGGGTGAATGTTTGTGTATTGATGCGTCCTACATCACCTTGAGTGATATCGCTGTTCAGGTGCAGGTCTTTGCAGGCTGCGTTGGCAGTAAGCACCACAGAATCTTCATCCTGAATGTAGACAGATGTAGAACTGTTGGGTAAGGAGGCTGCATTGTTCCAAACGGCACCATCAAAAATTTCCCAGGTTGCGGTTGAACTCCAGTCTCCGTCTGTTTTAGAGCGAAAGTCGCCTGTACTTTGCGCAAAACAAACATTACTGAAGAATATAAATATGAATAAAAGGGGGGAGTAGAATAATTTAGTCATAGCGGGCGGCTTGATTTGGGCATTTTGTTAAACACACAAATCTAACAATAAAAATGTCTAAACGACCTATTTTTTTCGTTCAAATCTTGCCGATTTTCCACATTTTATAGATGTCTTTGTGAGTAATGGTGCTCAAATATCCAAGATCTGTTTCCAATGCTCTTAACAAATGTTTCTTAATCTGATCAGACATCTCAGGGAACTTTATCATTTTACGTTCAAACGGGCGTCTGAATTTCCATTTAAAATCGCGAGGCAGAAATTTAACTATTGGTAATGAAGCGATTGTCTGCCCGAAAGGGGTGAGTATCCTTAGTTTTTCTGAAGGGTTGTGGTGGAAGTTAAAATCACCCCTGTGAAAGAACCCTTTTTCAGCACCAAGAAATTCCAGAATATCATCTAACACACCTGCCGGATTTTCTTTGTAATCTTCAAAAAAACAAAGGTGCACATTCTGCCTGCCGAATAGTTTTATGTAGGGAGAAATTTGCATGTAGTATTTGCTTCTGTTCACATAAAGCGGATCGTTCAGCAGCTCAGTTTCCATCTCACTCACTTTTAGACGTAGTTTTGACATGGCATACAGATGCTTGTAATGCGAATAAATCCTGTCGACAGGGTTTCGCATAATGAAGATTATTTTCATGTTGGGGTTGTAAGCAAAAATTCGCTGCTCAGTATCCAGATACCTGGGG
Organism: Bacteroidia bacterium; assembly: GCA_035299275.1. Lineage (GTDB taxonomy): Bacteria > Bacteroidota > Bacteroidia > UKL13-3 > UKL13-3 > JAGPCK01. The sequence goes on along the minus strand of DATGWX010000276.1, from coordinate 320 downwards.
AAGTCTGAATAAAGAGTGGATGCTTCTCCCACAATTTTATTGGAGGTGTTATGAAAATGACTGTGGTAATTTTTTAGTTTTTCAGGGTTATCCCAGTCTATGGTTTTATTGAAGTAATAAATCTCTTTCGGGTCACTGATACATATTGACGGGTGTAGTGCAAGCAAGCGAGCCAAACTGGTTGTGCCGCTTTTAGCAGCTCCCACAATCATAAAATTAACCAGAGGAGGGTGAGCGGGATTCATGTTTTGTGAAGTTTTAATTTATCTGAAATAAGATAAGGCAAAATAAGTAAAGTGTACCAAATGCAATTCAATGCA
>DATGWX010000275.1:0-3081 GCA_035299275.1 Bacteroidia bacterium | reverse complement strand
CAGTATCGTTCTTTGCAGTGCCGTTGTGCCAGCCCACTACATTGAGTAAAAAGAAGTCAGGGTCAGTACCGGTAACACCACCGAATTTCTTCGAAAAGCTGTCTCCGTTTTTTATGGTGCTGTAAGGATAAGTTCCGTTGGTTACATAAAATCCTTCCACTACTTTACCTGCTCCGTTTCCTGTTAAACGCACTATGGCGTTTTGCTGACCGATAACAAAGTTGGCTGAGGCATTGTACCCACCGGCAGTAATGGCTGAATACTTATTTGTATAGGTTCCGTTGATGGTATCCTTTTTATTGCTGCAGGCAAATCCATCGGCCCAAAAACCACCAAAAGAAGTGTCCCACATGTTGGTAAAAAAGGCATTACCGCTGCTGAAACCTTTGGCCTGCTGGTCATACCGGCCATCCCAAAAGCTGTCGGCAGGTAAGGTGATGTTTTCGAAATTGGCGACTGTTTGAGCAGAAACTGCCGCAGAAAGAATAGCGAATAAAAATAGTAAAGTTGTTTTTCTCATGATTATTGATGTTTAATTTTATGTTGTAATTCTAATCGTAAACCTACTTCTATGTAGCGCCCGGGCATGGCTCTCCATTGCATCACCTGGTAGTTTTCATTCCATATATTTTTTGCCGAAACAAACGCACGGGCTGAGGCAGGATATTTTTTCAATTGAAAAGTGTAGGACATCTGAGCACTGCTTAACCAGAATGCTGGCAGGTAATTGTAATTGTCGCTGCTGGTAAAACGCAAGCCGTTATACACCTGCTGAAAACTGAATTGACACTTCTTGTGTTGCACACTCAACTGCAACGAACCCGTTTGTCTCGGCATATAAATTAACTGGCGGTGCAAAGCTGCATCTCCCGCAAAGGCCACTTTCTCGTGTGTGGCTTGCTGCCACGTATACAACGCATTTACCGAAACAGTTGTGTTTAACTTCGGCTGCCAGGTATAACCCAAACCATACTCTACTCCCCTGCTCCATACTTCGGCTGCGTTGTTGGGAGTCCACACGTTGGGGTTAACGGAATCGGGCAACCATATAATCCAGTTATCAACCCAATGACTGAACACCGTTACGTTAGCTTTGAACTGATGCTTTGATAAAGTGTACACATAGTTCAATCCGCTTTCCGCATTAAAACTGTACTCCGGTTTCAGTTGCAAGTTACCACCGGGCTGCCAGTACAAATCATTGAAGGTTGGGTAACGGTAATTGCGTGATACCAAGGTATGGAGGTGTAAATTATTAGCTAGCCTTGTCTGCGTTCCGAAGCTGAATGTAACGGGCACCCAAACTCCCGAAATATTTTCAGCACGTACTGACATGTCTGATTTAAAACGTGAAGCTGCTGTTTGCTTCCCCCATCTGGCAGCTGCGAAAATGGCTGTTCTGTTTTGGGAGGGAGAAGCAGTTGATGAATAACCGGGTGAGGTTGCCTTGATGGTGGTAAAGTTCACCCCTGATATCATTTTCAGAATTGGTGAAACGGTATAAGAAAGCTCCAACTCATTCACCCAATTGACTGCACGATTTTTACTGTCAATACCAGCAATGGGGTCGCTGTAGCGAAGTTGCTCCAGAAAAAATCCGCTGCGTAAAATGCTTTGCCATTTGTTACGGGCATACGTAAAATCAATCGCTGCCCGGTGTGATTCATCTGCTTGTGTAGCCAGTGAAGTGCTTTGCAACATGGTAGGAGGCAAATCACGTTGGTTGTTGTGCCACCAGTAATACGCATTGATGCGGGTGAACTTGGATATGCTCCCACCGCCATTCAATACCACGCCTTGTTGTGTGAAAGCAGCATGTGTTTGTTTTACTTCAGGAGATTGAAAAGCTGCGGTGTTGGTAAACGTATAATTGTTATCTGAACTATTGCGGTAGTATTTCACTTGTGCACTGAACCTTTTGCCTGAATAACCGTAACTGCCAAAATATTGCTGTGTACCAAAGCTACCCGAAGAGGCTTGCAAGGCCACGTGCATCTGAGGCGAATCAACTAACGCAGCCGTGTTGCGCAAATAAATACTGCCACCAATTGCACCGCTTCCATACAAAGCACTGTTGCCGCCATACTGCAACCTCACTTCTTCAAAGGTGCCTATGGGAAACATGGACAAATCTGTTTGACCGTTCATGGAACTTTGCAGGTTAAATCCGTTCCACACTATTGCGGTATGTGAGGCTCCGGTACCCCGAAAAGAAATGCTGCTTAAACTACCCGGCCCGTAACTTTTAATAAACACCGGAGTGTTGGCTGAAAGTAATTCTGCCAGGTTAGCCGTGGCAAAAGCACGTAACTGTGCGGGAGTAAATTGTTGCACCTTGGCACCTGTTTGCAATTGTTCCCCGCGCACGGCTGTAATGGTCACCTCAGGTATGTGTTTAGAAGAATCAGTTTGTGCTGAGGTTGGGAACACAGCACAGGCAGCACTCAGCAAGGTTAGCAGTAACCTGAGTTGAAATGAGCCGCATGTGTATTTTTCGTTCAGCATAAACCGTTAGTTATTGCTGTAGCCAAAGGAAATAACAAGGATTGCTCGTTGCGATTAATTACGGTAATACCATAATGGGTTGAACCGAGAACGCCTTATGCTTTTTTCCCGAAAGCTACATGCACTTGTGTTATTGCGGCAGGTCTTCTGACTCATTTCCCCAGTTGTCCGGTCTTCCCATCCACCAAAGGTGAACAGTGACGTAAAGGCTGGCAACAGGTTGCAACTTGCGTTGCAGAAACTTACAGCAGCGGGAACTGTTCAGGATTTACACCTGATTCCCTATTAATCTTTTGTTCAAATTATATGAACTAAGAACCGAGTAACGGATGCGAAGAAAGGGAGAGTTTTATTTTTCTCCAAACAAAAAATACAAACAGTTGCTGATTAACGCGTTGAAATTTACCTGCCAACTGATGATGCAATTGTAAGCCCGTAGAAGTAATTTTATCCCACTGTAAGTACTCATGCAACGCGCGCCCGAATCTTGTTTTCTGTTTGTAGACATGAACAGTTTTTTCGCTACCTGCGAGCAACAGGTAAACCCTGAACTGCGCGGAAAACCTGTGGGCGTAT
>DATGWX010000274.1:0-3020 GCA_035299275.1 Bacteroidia bacterium | reverse complement strand
GTTACCAAAACCGCTCAGAATATTTTTGGAAAAGCCGTTTACTCCTTCTTCATAGCTTTTATACATGCGGCATTGAATAAAACCATTGGCCAATAATGTTTGGCCTCTATACCCCAATTGTTTAACCAGTTTCATGCACTCAATATCTTCCGTAATTTTATTGACCAAACTCAAATGAAACAAATGCTTTTTGTAAGTGACTGCATCAAACAACATAAACTGCCCGTTGGCCGCTGCCAATGACGGAAAACTGCTTTTACGGATAAGTACCAGCGGGAGCATTGAAAGCAGCAGGTAATGCATAAGGGGTACTACCAGTTTCTCACCGCGGGTTTCCATCAACTGGTCAGGGAAAATGGAGAGTAAAGTGAGTTTTTCATTAGCCGAATAGGCCAGCGCGTTTTTTATTAACCCTTTTTTTACGGTTACATCAGCGTCCAAAAAGAGCAGTTTGTTGCCTTTGGATTGAAGTGCCAGTTGATGACAAGCCCAATTTTTGCCCAACATGTTAGGCGGCAGCGCCTCTCCCTTCAGTAATTTTACTTTAGGGTCGATTTTGCTGAATTGCTGAACGAGCATGGCAGTCCTGTCACTAGAATGGTCGTCCAACACCAGTACCTCGTAGTTTTTGTAATCCTGATTGAGGATGGAGCGTAACAGTTTATCAATATTTTTTTCTTCATTCCTGGCCGGAATAAGAATAGAAACCTTATCCCCAGGTTCGGCTGTTGAGTCCTCTAAACGCTGAGGGTACCAGTAGTTTACCGTGGCCACCATAAAGCGCAGAAGCAAAAATGAAAATGTAATCCACCACAATACAAGCATAGAGTCTAAAACAAAAGAGGGCTAAAATAGTTATTTTTGTTTTGACCTTTATATACCTGATGACAAATAACGAGCCTGATGAGTTTTCGTACCGCGGTGAAGCCTCACTTTCCCCTATTCCGCTGAGCATTAGTTCTCCGGTTATTAAACCCGAGGATAAGAATAAGATACGTGCCAATGCAGTAGAGGCGATGCACCATTATGCTCAGCAGGAAATTTCCTTACTCAGGAAACAGGCTGAGTTGATTATGCAGCAGGTGCGTGAAATTGAAGACCGCATGAAGATATCAGAGCATATCTATGAATCAGATATGCGCTTTACCCCGGTTGTTGGGCAGGTGTACCACCTGTATGAAAAAGACGACCACTATACACTTTCTTTAATCGGTCCGAATGAATGGGGAAGAAAAGAGATGCCGTTTCAACGTTACGTAGCTACTGTAAAGTTGATGGGTGACCATAGCTGGGATGTTCTGAAAAATTCTTAATCACCCCAGCTATTCAGGCAAAAATATCTTTTGCCTGAATGCCATTTTCCCTCATCCATTTCAGCGATAGACTTCCGGCTGATTTAGACAGTTTGTTGCCCTGCTCATCTCTAAACAAAGGGTGGTGATAGAATTGTATCTGATTAAAAGTGTCGAGCCCCAATAGCCTTGACATATACAACTGAGCGGCCGTGCTTTCAAGTAAATCTTCACCACGAACTACGGTGTTAATTTCAAAGTCGGTGTCATCAACCAGTGATACTGTGTGGAAAGCAGGCAAGCCATCACGTCTTCGAATAATAAAATCCCCCAGTGTTTGGCTAATGTCAATATGCACATTTCCTTTCAACTTATCTTTAAAGTGAATGGTTGTTCCCTCCGGTACGAGCAGGCGCAAAGACATATCAGGTTGATGAAGGCGTGTGTTTTTATGCCTGCAGGTGCCCGGGTAGTGTCCGTTGTGGTGCGTGAGAATTTCTTTGCGTGAACAATTGCAGGCATATACTTTATTCGTAGCAATAAGCTCCTCAATAAGCTGATGGTAGCGGGGCAGACGTAGTTGCTGGTTGTAGTTTTCCTGTTGTTCTTTTACCGTTTGCGGACCTTTGTGCCATTCAATTCCCAGCCAGTGCAGGCAGTCAAAAATATCCTGTAGGTATTCGGGTTTTGAGCGTACAGTATCAGAGTCGTCTATGCGTAGGCGCAACGTACCGCCATTTTCTTTGACCAGTTGTTGCGCCAATAAAAAATTATACGCATTACCCTTGTGCAGGTAACCGCTGGGGGTAGGTGCTATGCGGGTATGAACGGCCGACATAGTGCTAAGGTAGCAGTTTTTTGATTTTTAATGCATCATACTACCAGAGAAATTCCTTTCAAAAAGGTTATCATATCACCCCCACAAACACCTCCTGTCGTTCATTGAGGTTAAACTCCAGTAGCTTATCCAGTTTTACTTCGCCAATCACGTAACTGTAGTTTTCACTATTGAAGGATTGTTCAATGTTTTTTACTCCCAATTCCTGTAGCACATTGTCATTTTCATATCGGATGTATAAACGCAACGTGAAGTCGTTACTGAAGCTGCTGCCGTTTTTTTGTGAGGTTTTTTTGTACTCGTAGCGGTAGTCAAATTGCAGGGCCGATATATCCGACAATACTGCTGAAGCAGTGGGATAGCTGCCTGCACCCTTGCCTACAAAAAACTGACGGTCGCTGAACTGTGCCTTTACCAGTGCCGCATTGTACTCGTTGTTTACATTATACATCAATTCATCTGCCTTGATAAAACGGGGTAGTACGTAAGCTTTCACACTGTCGTTTTCTCTGGAGGTGTGTGCTACCAGTTTTATGCGGTACCCTTTTTCCCGGGCAAAATTACTGTCATTTTCATTGAGGTGATGTATGCCATAGTTAAGCAGCCGCTCCGGCTTTACAAACAAGCCAAAGGTATGAGCCAATAAGATGGTGAGCTTGTATTTGGGGTCAAAGCCCTGTACATCCAATCGGGGGTTACTTTCCGCAAAACCCAGTTCCTGTGCTTCATGCAAGGCTTCTTCATACGACTTTCCTTCCAGAGCAGTTTTAGTAAGAATGTAGTTGGTGGTGCCGTTGCAAATACCTTCGACTGAACTCAGCAGGTCGTTGTCGTAGTATTCCTCCAGGTTACGTATGATGGGGATACTCCCGCATACCGATGCTTCATAC
>DATGWX010000273.1:0-4581 GCA_035299275.1 Bacteroidia bacterium | reverse complement strand
TTTGTAGTTGAAGAACGGAGTTAAAAATATGAGTAAGAAAATTGTAATCCCGACTAATCCCTGTTCCGTAGATACAGACAGCAGGGTGTTGTGTGTATTAAAACTACTGTTAAAATGTTCGCTTGAATACTTTACATAATTATTCAACCCTATACCTAAAATCGGATTTTCAGATAATACCTCAATCGCTTCATCAATTTTCGATATTCTGATCTCGTCTCCGGTATCACCTTTTAACTCTATCTTTTTGATGATGGGTAATTCAAAGGTTATTGCAGCAATGTAAGATACAACAAAGAGTATGACGGTGATAAACTTCAGGGATAACCTTACGTTAGCGGATAACAATATTTTGTAACTGAAATAAATAAGGGTTAACGCAATGGCCGCTCGTGACGACATAAACAGCAGCAAACCCAACAATAGGAGTATACCCAATACAATCAGAGGTTTTGTTTTTTTTACCTGTTCATTGAGCAACACCAGCACTATGGGTATAATGAATACAATGAAGGCTGCCAATTGATTCACGTGGTTGGAGATGCCGGATACTTTTATGTAAGTTCTAAGGTCAGTGATGTCATCTTCATCGCTCATATTTAAGGGACCATTGAGGTAAACCAGCAAAAAATCAGTAGAAGAAATCAGGATAGCCCCGAATAAAGCCAGGTACATCAGCTTAATTTTATCTGTTGTGTCTACTGTGGAATAGATAAAAATATAGAGGGCAACCGGGAAGAGAATATTGAGTAAGGAGGAGCTGTCTCCGGTGGAGGAAAAGCTTATATATTTATTGAAAAAAGAATTTGTAAATGCAAACAGCAGCATCAAGATGATGTATATAACTGGTATAGGAGATATATCAAGTCGTTTAAATACGATAAGTGCAGTAATACCATAAAAAATGAAATTAGGGCTCAGGCCCATTTCAGCAAAGAAATAGTTGAGCACACCTGATGCACTCAGGTAAGCCAGATTAATCACAGCATAAGCAGGCTCCTTACTTAGCTGGAATTGAAATACAATACAAAGTACAATCGATAGAAATGCCAGCGGGGCTACCAGAACCTCAGCAAAGTGGGCTGCGAGTAGCAAGGCTATTCCCAGCAGGCTTTCGTATAAAAGGAATTTTGTAAACTGTTTTTCAGGCATGTTTTACATCCATTTCTCTTTCCACATCTGGAAGCACAGCAGGTACCACAATTGTGTAAAAGCCACTTCGCTGGTTGCCGGGTGTGTGCTGTTTTTGTAGGTGTGCTGAATACTTTTTATCCGTGCGGGGTTAAAAATTCCGTCAGCGGTGATGGCAGCCTCATTCAGGTAGCGTTCAAAATAGTCCCCCAGTTCATCTTTAAACCAGTGTACCAAGGGTACCCCGAATCCCATTTTTTTACGGTCCATCATTTCTTTGGGCAGATACTGATGAACAATTTTTTTGAGCAGGTATTTCTGTTGGTTGTCGGGAGTCTTTTTACTGCCGGGTATGGCACCTAAGTATTCTACCAGCCGGTGGTCGAGTAGTGGCTCGCGGCCTTCCAGGCTTACCGACATGGTCGCCCGGTCTACTTTGGCCAGTATGTCATCTACCATGTAGGTTTTGTAATCAATGGCCAGCATGCTGTTTAGCGTATCTACCTGAGGTTGCAGCAGGTTAAAGTCGTCAAATGCGCCTGCATGGGTTGAGTGCGGCAATAACAAAGTATCTTGTAAGCTGTGCCGTCCAAATAAACGGGGTTCTATAAAATACCGGCCGGCTTGTTTGGAACTTAACACTTCGTATAGTGATTCTGCTTTAATCTCCGCATTGCTTACTCCCGGTAAATGTTTTACGAGGGTAGCGAAAGGAGATAGGCCCTTGCGCAGCAAATAGGGTAATTTAATGAGGTTATGCATGGGGTTATTGAACCCGAAGTATTTTCCGTATCCGCCAAACAATTCATCACCACCATCTGCAGAGAGTGCCACTGTTACCTGCTTGCGGGCAAAGGCCGAAACCAGCATGGTGGGAATGGCTGAACTGTCGGCAAAAGGCTCGTCATAATAGAAGGGGAGCTGAGGTATCAAATCCTGAGCTTCTTTTCTGGTGCAGTAGTATTCGTAATGTTCAGTACCCAGGTGTTCGGCTACCTGTTTGGCAAACGGGGCTTCATTGTATCCCTGCTCATGGAAACCTATGGTAAAGGTTTTTATTTTTTGAGTACGTCCTTTTTGCAGCAATGCCGCAACAGCTGAACTGTCGTATCCGCCACTCAGAAAAACCCCTACAGGCACATCGGCCACCATGCGGTATTCAAAAGCAGATTGCAGTAATTTTTCTGTTTCAAAAAGTATTTCTTCTTCACTTGCTTTGTTTACCGGAGCGTTATAGTAGGTGAGTACGTTCCAGTAGCAGGTTGTGGTGAGTTCTTTTGTATTGAGGTCGAGACTGAGGTAGTGCCCGGGTTGTAGTTTTTTACTGTGTGTGAAAACCGTTTCAGGCGCATGGTAGTAACCGCTTTTGAGGTAGAACGAAAGTGCGTTGATGTCTAAAGTTTTATCAAAGCGCGGATGTTGGTGAAAGGCTTTTAATTCAGAAGCAAACAGGAGCAACCCCTGATGAAAATAATAGTACAACGGTTTCACTCCCGCACGGTCGCGGTAGAGGTGGAGTTGGTTATGCTTTTTATCATAAATGGCAAAGGCAAACATACCGATGAACTTATGCACTGCCCGGTGTTGCCAGCAATCAAATGCTTTTAATACCACTTCGGTATCTGAATCGGAGGTAAAGGAATAACCTTTTTCCTGTAATTCTTTTTTGATTTCGCGGTAGTTGTAAACCTCACCGTTAAACACAATAGAAAGGTGCTCGAAATGCATGGGCTGTGCCCCGTTGTTACTCAGGTCAATAATGGACAAACGTTTATGTCCCATTCCTAAAGTATAATTGTCCTGTGCTCTGAAATACAATCCGTCACCGTCAGGCCCGCGGTGTTGCAGGGTGTCGTTCATGCCTTTCAGCAATTGTTCATTGCTGTTGCCTGTAAAATCACAAAATCCGCTTATGCCGCACATGCTTAGTTCGTTTTAGAAGTAATTTGTTGATATAATGTTTCGGCTGCTATCCGGTGGCCATATTCATTCCAATGCCAGTCATGCGGGAATTCGAAATGGGTATTGTTTTTTTGATAATCTGCCGCAAAAGCTTCAGTAAGGTCGATGAATTCTACTCCGTGTTGATGGCAGAGCTCGCTTACCATGGTGGTCATCCAACGGATGTTGCTTTGTTCAACTGAGGTGTTATCATAAATTTCTTTACGTAAACCATCCATCATAAAAATGATGCGGGTGTCGGGGTGTTCAGCCCGAAGGGTGCTAATCACCTGATGGGTAACCGCAGTAATTTCTTTGCGTAATGCAGTTACTTTTTTTACATCTATATTGGCATTGTAAACCGGCAATGAATCGGTTGATTTTTTTTGAGTACCTGAAGTACCCAGATTCATTTCCTGAATTTTGAGATTGTGAAGCAGGTAACGACCGGTAGCGGTGTAATTGACCAAGGTAGAAGCAAACCCCTTTTTCTTGAAGGGTTCAATGGCACATTCCTTAAAAGTGGTGTCGTTTACCTGAAAGTAGTGCAGGTAAGTTGCCGGTGTATTATCCGGTACTATAGATTCATCAAAATCATTATGAACTAAGTTGAATACGATGATTTCGGGCTTAAATTTTTGAGCATACCTGGAAAGTTGCAGGTATTGGCTTAGCGGTGCGCCTGATGTGCCGAAACTCATGACATGGTATTGCGAACCTGCCAGCTTCTGTAAAACAGGGCCCAGACTTTTTTCTACATCTACCTGAAATGCCTCAATGTAAGAGTCTCCTATTATTGCCACTTTCGGACGGTTGTCATTTATATATTCATAAGGGCTGTTCCAACCTTCAGCATTGATGTGCCATTTTCCGGCCTTTATACAAAATTTGCCAATGGTGTACTGACCTTTACCCGGCAGGAATTTAGGTATGCGGTAGCTGACATCAAAAGTGCTTTCAGGCAAACGTGCGGCAGGGAGCAGGGTTCGGAAAATAATTTCCAGCAACACCACTACAGTGATTAATCCGATAATGGTGGCCAGTATATTTTCTTTGATTTTTTTCTTGTCCATGTTTAAGCAGATTTTGATTTCAGGCTTCTGTACAAACGATAGAGTGCTATACTGAACGGACTGCAAATGGCCCAAAACAGGGTAACCAGGTTTAATGGTTTTTTCCAAACTATCCAAGGATAGGTAGCATAACAAAACATCCACAACCGAAATCCTTCCTGCCAGGAAGTGAACCTGAAATAGCGGATGGACCAGGTAAGCCATTTATGTTCTACGGTATATTTGGCTAAGTCCTGGCGTTGTACGTTGTTCTTCTTCAGCAACTGCTCCGGAAACTGCAGGGTGAGCATATATTCATCTACGTATTTCTTAATGGCCATCTGCGATTTTTGCAAAGCATTCTGGTTGGCATTGTGTACACGGTAAGCAAACAAGCGTGGCCGGCAATAAATAACTTTGGGTTGAAGTGCCAGAATCTTTAACAGAAAAACGTAAT
>DATGWX010000272.1:0-3669 GCA_035299275.1 Bacteroidia bacterium | reverse complement strand
TCTCCGGGTAATTTTTCTTCACCGGGCTGAAATACCAGCTTTACCGTGCCCTCAAAACTGTCTTTTAATCCGTTGAGAATATTGGCGGCACCCAGCAAAGAAGATGTATGTACATCATGTCCGCAGGCATGCATTACTCCGTCATTGCCCGATTTGTAAGGCACATTATTTTGTTCCTGAATGGGTAAAGCATCCATATCAGCCCGCAAAGCCACTACTTTTTTCTCCGGATTTCTGCCTTTAATGGTGGCTACCCGGCCGGTATTGGCCAAAGTCTGTACATCGGCAATACCCATGCTTCTAAGTTGTTCATCTACAAAAGCGGCAGTTTTGAATTCCTCAAATGAAAGTTCAGGATGTGCATGTAAGTGTCTGCGAACGGATGTGATGTGCGGCAACAAATCTGCGGCTGCCTTTCGGATATGTGCTTGTAAATCCATACTGGCGAAAATACAAAATTATACCACAATGAAAGAAGGTACTGAGCAGGATGTGTGAAAAGGAAGAATCAGAAAAGCCCTTTGGCTATAAGGTAAGGTATAATGAGCCATAGCAAACCTTTAATAAGGAAGAAGAAAAAGCCTGCCCAGCCCAAACGTTTTACCCAGGTTTTAAACGTACGTCTACCCTGCTTACTCACGGGACAACTTAATTCTGTGGTTTGTTCTTTATCTAATGTTTCGGCCTGCTTCATCGGGCTATCACTTCATATGTTTTAAAATCTGACGACATCGGAGGGGTTTTTCCTTCCTCTTTCGCCCTGCGAATATCTTCAAATCCCCGCTTATGTCCTTCTAAAAATTCAGGAGAACTTGTCCAGGCCTTAAAATTTGCTTCACTTTCCCAGTGACTCACAATTAAATACTGCCCTTCCGGATGAAGCGGTTTTAACACCTGCATATCTACAAAGCCCGGCATACGGTCAATCGCCTTAGCCCGACTGGCAAATAATTCTTCAAATCGAGGTTGATAATGTTCTTCGCAACGAATGTAATTAATGGCAACAAAATTTTTCATGACGTGTTTGTTTTATTTCTGTCACAAAAATAAATATTATTTAGATTTAGTCTAAATAAAAATAACTACGTTCTGTTTATCTGCCAATTAGATTTTCTATTGGGTGTATTTCCCGTAGCTGTTGATGGTGAATTTTCTGAGAATGATGTTCCCTTTTGTTGAGAGATGACTGCTGAAATAGCAGCCAAAGGTTGTAACTCCTCTCCCGCGCCTTGTAATTTATCAGGCGTAAAATAACGGTCGATGAATGCTGTATCAAAATTGCCACTGATAAATGCTTCATGGTTCATCACAAAAGTACCGAATGGTAAAGTAGTCTCTATACCACTTATCCGGTAATCAGCAATAGCACGTTTCATCCTGCGAATGGCCTCGTCCCTGTCTTTCCCCCAAACAATCAACTTGGCAATCATGGGGTCATACTGAATAGGAATTTCCATACCGGCAGCGAAAGAATCATCTACACGTACTCCATATCCCTGCGGAACTTTGTAAGTAAGTAACTTCCCGATATCGGGCAAAAAATTATTGGCCGGATCTTCGGCACATACACGTAACTCGATGCTATGTCCGTTAATGCTCAAATCTTCCTGTGTGTATCCTAAGGGTTCACCAAAGGCAATGCGAAACTGTTCGCGTACCAAATCTAAACCGGTAATTTGTTCTGTAACGGGGTGCTCCACCTGCAAACGGGTATTCATTTCCAGAAAGTAAAAATCCAGGTTGGCATCTACCAAAAATTCTACGGTACCTGCTCCGGTGTAATTACAGGCCTTAGCCACATTTACCGCTGCCTCTCCCATTTGCTTACGCAATTCAGGAGTTAATACACTTGACGGAGCCTCTTCTACCAACTTCTGGTGCCTGCGTTGTATGGAGCACTCACGCTCAAAAAGATGTATGGCATTGCCGTGCTTATCTCCCAATATTTGAAACTCAATGTGGCGCGGACCAACTACGTACTTTTCAATGAATACAGCTCCATCACCAAAGGCAGACTGCGCCTCACTCATGGCCATTTTTACCTGTTGTTCAAACTCACCGGAGTTGTTCACCACACGCATACCTTTTCCACCGCCACCGGCAGAGGCTTTGATTAACACCGGGAAACCAATTTTCTCTGCAATTAATTTTGCTTCATTAATATCTGCTATAGCTCCTTCAGTGCCGGGCACCATAGGTACATTAAATTTTTTTACGGCTGCCTTTGCCCCCAGTTTGCTCCCCATTATTTCAATGGCCTCGGGTGTCGGACCAACAAAGGTGATACCTGCTTCCTGCACTTTGCGGGAGAAGGAAGCATTCTCTGACAGAAATCCGTAACCCGGATGAATGGCTGTTACACCAAGGTTTTTAGCCACTTCAATAATCTTATCCATAAGCAGGTAAGATTGGTTGGATGGTGGAGGACCAATGCACACTGCTTCATCAGCATACTGAACGTGCAGAGCTGTACGATCAGCCTCACTGAAAACGGCTACGGTTTTATATCCTAACTCTTTTGCGGTGCGCATTACCCTTAAGGCAATTTCACCACGATTGGCTACCAAAATTTTATGCATACGGTGGGTATTAAACTTGCCGCTATATTCGGGAAAAATAAGGGGAAAAACGTTAGTGATTTTTACACGTGTAGGAGAACATGATAACAGTAAGCTTCAACTTCAAACAAACAGAAAATATTATTCAGAAATAAAGGTATGAAGGTGAATAAACTGTGGACTAATAAGGCAAAGTAAATATTTGTTTTATTGTTGGCCACTTTTTAAATTTCTTATTACAAATACTACATGTATATGAAAATTTTAGAAGCCAAGGGGCGAGTAAATAAAGTGAGTAGAATCCTCGAAAAGAATCATACAAATTTTGTTCAGGAGTAATTTTGTCTGAATGACAACGTGGGCATCTTGTATTGTCTTTATTGTGTTCTTTCTGTTTTTTCAATAGATGAGGAAAATCATCAACTGACAATTCTCGCATTTGAATCTCATATTCGATTAATATTTTATTGCTGTTATTTAATTCTTCTAACCTATATTTATGAATAACAAGTATCTCAAAATCTGTCAATAATTTTATATAATCTTTAAAATTCATACTCAATTACTTTGATTATGGGAATGATGATTTGTTCTCACAGTGTTGTACAAATAACAGATTAATTCTGAAGCTGATATCAAAACACGCATCTTCGAAAATACTACTGTTCAAAGTAGAAAAAAAATAATTTTCAAACGAATTAATATTATCTATCTCTTACTTAAAGGCGCTTTTCAGATATCAAAAAAATATCCTAAAGAATAGGAGTTGTAAAAAATCATTGTATTCTCCCTTTCATTCTTGTGACCTTTTACCCTGACTCATTTTGCTGCAACTGTCTTACACATGTCTCCTGTTCCTGAAATACTTTCCTGCCTCCAAAAGCAATAGCAATACTGCAGCACCCGATAAAGACGTAATAAAATGTTGGAAACCCGGGAACTCAAAACTAAAAACAGACTGCAAAAAAGGTACAGATAAGATGAGCAACAACAACGAAGTAGCCAGCACCAGAATAACCAGCAAGGGAACATTTTTTTCAGCCATAGAAGCAAATGCACTGCGTGTTTTCGACAGCTTGGTGAGTATAAGAAATATATTACCGATAATAAG
>DATGWX010000271.1:0-7435 GCA_035299275.1 Bacteroidia bacterium | reverse complement strand
ACTACAATATTTCCTTCTTTGTAGGTACCTGGATGAACGAGCACAGTGTCTCCCGGCATAGCCTTCTTAATACCCTGCTTTACAGTTGACACTGCATGGCCTTTTCCTACATGAATGGTAGCAGCAAATACTGTCGTTGTTACCAGCAAGAAAGCAAAAATGAGAACTGCTTTGTTCATGATATTATTGTTTCAGGGCCCCTGCATTAATCACCACAGCCTTCCACTTTTCAGCATGTGCCGTGGCTTGAGGCATATCTGAAAACGCTGCTACATTACCGCCCATAGGACTGCCGACCTCATCACCTGAAATCAGAATGGCCTGATCCAATAACAAAAAGTTAGTGGTATTGAGGTAATCGGTAACGTAGAAAGTCGGGTTAGGTAACTTAGATGAATTTTCCTTTTGGTAGCGCATCATGCACGAGATATCATCAAATTTATATATCCGTCCTTTGTCGGTAATCAGTTCTGTGGCAAAACGAATATCGGCAATAGTCATTTTACACGAAGCGCAATTGTCGACATTCAACTTAACGGGCACTGGCCCTTTAGCTCCACATGCCGTTAAAAGCAAAAGCACAATCACAGTCAATGCCATTTTAGGTTGCCTCTGAAATCTGCTGAGAAAAGCTGATTCTTTCAACACCACTACCAGCATAAAAATACCTGACAGAATAAAAAGGTAACCACCCTTATCAGGTACAGAAAAAGCTCCGAAATTAAGCAGCTGTTTAAATCCTATTAACGGAGGCTGGTATGACATTCCAGGTACTATGATGGCTGCATTGGGGTCAAGGTTATGTCCGTAGTTGTACTCCCATCTCCAGAAATCTGCCATGGCTATCACCCCAAAAGACACAAAGGCCCAGAATAAGCTGTAGGCAAATTTTTTATTTCCCATAGCGGCTGCAAGCAATGAGCACAGGGCATAAAACCCGATAATGTATTTAAGAATGGTAAACTCAATGAAGTTCTCCGCATGTAAAGTTTGCATGCCTATGTAGTGATTTAGTCCGTTGATAATGTCCACATCACCACCCAGTTTATCTGCAAAAATTTGCAGAGCCAATCCTTCGGGATATTGCGGAGCATCCAACTCAATACGCCAGATAGGTACGAATAACGAACCGACTAATGCACCTGCAGCCAATAACAGCAGTAACCTCGACATTATGCTCAAACTATTTTTAGTACTACTCATGTTTTATTCATTAAAAAAGGGACACGGATGCATCTCACATCCGCATCCCTTTCTGTATACTTTAATTATTTACCTGCCTCAGCAGTAGCCGGTGCTTTTTCACCTAAGCTCCATTTTAGCGGAACATTACTTCCTGCCGGAGATACACGGATGTATCCCTGCATTTCCTGGTGCAATGCACTACAGAAATCGGTACAGTACATCGGAAAAATTCCAACTCTGTCCGGTACCCATTTCAGTGTAGAAGTTTCGCCCGGCATAATCAACAATTCTGAATTGTTAGCACCTTTCACAGCAAAACCGTGAGGTACATCCCAATCCTGTTCGAGATTAGTTACGTGGAAGTATACTTCATCTCCCATCCTCACTCCTTCAATGTTATCAGGTGCAAAGTGTGAACGGATGGAGGTCATGTACACATGTACTTTGTTACCTTCCCTTACCACCTTAGCATCTTTTTCTCCTTTGGTTACATAAGGGTGCATGTTTTCGCCAATCTTGAATATTTTAAGTGAGTTTTTCGAAATCAAATCAGCCGGAAGAGCTTGTGCATAGTGAGGCTCACCAATGGTAGGGAAGTCAAGAATAAGTTGCATTTTATCTCCGCTAATATCGTACAACTGCGCACTCTGCGACAATTCAGGCCCGGTAGGCAGGTAACGGTCTTTGGTAATTTTGTTGTAAGCAATCAGGTATTTGCCGTAAGGTTTTTTGGTATCGCCACCGGGTACACACAAGTGACCAACTGAATAATAAGTAGGCACACGATCCAATACTTTAAGGTCTTTCACGTTCCATTTAACTACTTCTGAAGATACAAAGAATGAGGTGTAGGCATTTCCGTTCGCATCAAACTCGGTGTGCAACGGACCAAGACCCGGTTTTTTCACTTCACCGTGCAAAGCAGCTTCGTACTTAATAACTGGAATACCCTGGTAATCTCCGTCAAATTTTTTACCTGCAATGGCATCTAAAATTTTAGTGTAGCTGAATACGGGAATCAAAGCTGCCAGTTTACCGCTACCTACAATGTACTCACCAGAAGGATCAACATCACAACCGTGTGGTGATTTAGGGCAAGGAATCATGTAGCAAATATCTGCCAGTTCTTTGGAATCAAGTATAGTTACCTCAGTTCTTATTTCTGATTTAGCTGTATGTGTTTTTTCATCATAATAATTATGGGCATATCTGGCAGGTACTTTTTTACCTTTTCCGGCTTTCAGGTACTCTTCTGCTTTTTTCCAATTCACCGCCATAATGAAGTCTTTATCTTTTTGTGAAGCGTTTACTTCCAGTAAAGAATTAGCTTGTTCAGTATTGTAACAAGAGAAGAAAAACCAACCGTGTGATTTACCTTTTCCTGCACGACTTAAGTCGAAGTTAACACCGGGGCACTGAATCTGGAAGGCAATATCCATCTGCCCTTCTTTACCTATGCTGATAAAGCTGATGTGTCCTTTGAAATTTTCTTTGTACGAGTTGATAGGTACATCACCGTTGGCATTATCGGGTGGAACACTAAAACGTGTACCGGCCACAACGTACTCGGTATTTTCAGTAAGGTAAGGGGAAGAGTGATTACCTCCGCTGTTGGGTAATTCAATAATTTCAGCTGTTCTGAAAGTCTTCAGGTCAATACGTGCTACACGCGGGGTGTTGTTGGCATTACCGAAAGCCCAACGGCCATCTGTTTGACCATCAGTTTGTGATAATGTAGGGTGGTGCAAGTCGTCCCACGGTACAAATCCGTGTGATGTGTTTAACATAGGTTTAGTTTCCTCGCTGTAACCCCATGCTTTTTCAGGGTCAACAGAGAATACCGGAATAACCCGGAGCAATCTTCCGCTGGGTAATCCGTAAACAGCCATCTGACCGCTGAATCCACCACTCACGAAATTATAGAACTGATCATACTTGCCGGGAGCAACATATGCTTTAGATGCTGCATCTCCGCTTACTGCATTACTGGTGTTTTTAGGTTTACATGAACCTAAATAAAGAACTGCGGTAACTCCAACCACGGTCCATAAGGTTATTTTATTTTTGTACATAGTGTTAAGTATTTAATGGTTTATTTGATACCATCATTTTTTCTCATGAATTCTACAATATGACGGGCATCCTCACTAAGCAAAGCTCTAACTGTGCCTGTACTTCAGGGTCTTTGTCAATCATCGGATCAGGATTGGTAATAAAGTTCATTATCCACTCGGGACGTCTTCTTTCGGTAACACCTTTCCAACCCGGTCCTACAAGTTTCTCATCGGTTAACTTGTGGCATGAAGTACACTTTACACCGGCAATCTGTTCGCCTGATGTGGCCATAGCCTCGTCCACTTTATCTCCAACCTGTACATTCTCGGCTGTGAATTTTCCTTCACCGCGTTTGGGATCATACGATGGGTTTTCTGATGATGAACTTTCGGTGGCTTCTGCTGCCGGTTGTTCTGTGGCTGTGGTAGTGTTAGTGGCTGATTCTCCGCCTCCGCAGGCAGTAACAACAGCAACAATTGATAGTAGTGCAATAACTTTTTTCATGTGGTTAAAATTAATACACAAATGTGCGGTGCGAAGTCGCCCCGTTTTTATGACTGCAATCATAAGGAGGCCATTTAAAACATGATTTTAGTTAGTTTTAAACCTGATAAAAAACCATGAAAGTACCCGATATAGGCGGGTAACAAGTAGTGTAAGATTACACCAAAACAGATGTATCTCCTGCACTGGCTGCAAAGATGAGCAACAGTGAGGCTTCGGCTTCATCCACATCTTTTACCCAGGTGTGGTATGTGTCTTTTGTATCCTGTGCCGCCTGAGTTATAATACTACGGTAATAATCTATACCCTGCTGTAGGTTATCATAGAAACTCCTGAAGTATTTTTTTTGCTTCTCTGATGGCTCCGGCAAACTTTTTTGAATCTCCGTTTGCAGGTAGTTGATGTATATCTTCAGCTCATTAACAAACATGTGGGGGCGGTAAACCTGGTTGAGCAAATTTTTTCTGCCGTAAATATGTCCCACCATATCAGCCAGTGTAAACACACCGGAGAAGAAAGCCAGATTAGGGCCGGGGCAAATAGTTACTGCGGTAAGGTTACGAGGCACGGGGATATTATTCTTGAGCAATGCAGTTGCTGAAAGCCCTTCACACAGGCAATCTTTTTCTGTTATCTCCTCTACTCTCTTCTTAAATGCTTCAGGAGTTAATCCCTCACCTGCCAGTTGCTGTATCTTGAGGTGCTGGTACTGGCGCGATGCCTCACATATAGGTGTTGCTGTAAACTCTTTATTAAATGTAAGGTGCTTTTTGTAACACGGACTACCCGGGCGACCTTTTTCCATACGTTCAATACGCAATTTTTGTGCAGAGCTTTTTCTAAAGTTGTTAAACGGAACTCCCAACGGAGAGGCATGGCTCAGGTAATAATCATCAGGTTGTGCTGTGGCTAAACCCTGAAGCGTATCATGGTCTACATTGGTAGCTTCAGGCACCAATAAGAAAGGACTTCCCCATCCGGTAGCATCTACACCGTAAAAATCGCGTAAGAATTGGTCTTCCTCTGCGGTGCCTATACCACCTTGAACGGTAACACGTGCATGAACTGCAGAGGGTAACAGTGGTTGATTTTTTGCAGCTAAGGCGGCATTTACAGTTTGTTTTAACTCTGCATTTAACTCCTCCCGTTTATCTTTAAACTCCTGCAAAATGGGGCCAAGTAAATAGCCATCAGTGGCAAAAGCGTGTCCTCCGCAATTAAGCCCTGATTCTATACGGAACTCAGAAATCCATACTCCTTTTTTAGCCAGAAATTTTCCTTGAATTAAAGCAGAGCGGTAATCACTCACTTTAAGAATTATTTTCTTTTTCAGGTGTCCGTTTTCATCCGGGAAAAAATCAGGAAAGCTGTCGATATAACTGTAAAGCCTGGGGTTTAGGCCGGCCGAGAATACTACCGAACTCTCCAGATTACTTTGTGCAAAACCGCGCAAGGCAGATAACGCATCCGAGAATTCAGGAGCCAGCAGCGTTTCTCCGTCAGCAGCATGATTCAGGTTATCAACTTTGGTCATGATGTTCACATCAATACTACCGGCAGTAATTTGTTGCCTCAGCTTCTCACACAGGTTTTCCTTCATCTCTCCCACAGCAGCAGTCATCTCGTTGTACATTTTTTTCAGGGCACTTTTATCCGATAACATTTTAAAGTACCTGGTTATATCCGTATCGGCCTCAAAAGCTTCAGCTCTCAGCTTATTGAGTTGTAAACCCACAATCTCCTGCAACATATTCAGATAGGCTTTTACCCGCTTTGCCCTGAAATCAATTTCCTTGGCGGTAATTTCCATATATGGCAGGTTGTATTGACTGCTGTGAAATTTGCGCATCTGCTCCAGCAACTCATGTTGAATAACTGAAACTACAGATGAGATTCCGAAACGAGCCACTTTAACGGGCGTATCAACGGAGTAAGCTAAACCCAGAACAGGGATATGAAAAGTGTGGTGCATATTTGTTTAATGACAAGAATATAGTTCAAACTAAAACCTGTCAATAAACCGCCATTTATCCTGTAAAAAAATTGACCTGGGTCAATGTTTTTTGTCAAAAAACTTCCCCATACCATGCAGCTTATCACCCGCATTATAAAAATGAAAAAAGATATTTGGCTTTATTTATACATATTTGCACCAAAGTAACCCCGGTGAAAAAAACAGTTCATACCATTGATTGCATCAGTTGCCAGCACAAAGCCACCTCAGCTTTTTGCAACCTGCGCATGAATGAGCTGGAGTCACTCAATCAGCACAAAACCACTTTTCAGGTAAAGAAAAAGCACATTCTCTTTCACGAAGGCGATATAGTAAAAGGATTGCATTGTGTACACGATGGGAAAGTAAAACTTTACAAAACACTGAATGATGGCAGCACACAAATAGTGCGTTTAGCCAAATCAGCCGATTTGATAGGGTACCGCGGTTTATTGGGTAACGGGCGTTACATTGCCACTGCTGAAACCATGGAAGACAGTATCATCTGTTTTATTCCCAAAGAAAAAATTCTGGAATTTATTACCCATAACGTAAACTTTACGCTCGACATCATGTCAAAAATTGCAGCCGATACCAGTGACGCTGAAACCAGAGCGCTTAACCTGTTGCAAAAATCAAGCAAAGAGCGACTGGCTGAAACCTTACTGCTGCTGGAACAATCTTTTGGCAAAACTGAAGAAGGCTTTATTAATATACACCTAACCCGTGAGGAAATTGCCGGAATAACCGGTATAGCTGTGGAAACCACTGTGCGTACACTCCACCAGTGGGACGAAGAAGGACTCATCCAACTCGTTAAAAAACAAATCCGCATTCTTAACAAAAACAAGTTGCTCGAACTATCTTCTACTGAAGATTAGTGACCAATATCATGTAGTATGTTGACTAAGGTCAACTTTTCAGCCTTGCTCCCGCCCGTATTTCGAAGAATCAAAATCGAGCGTTATGGAGTACCCGGAAACAGATGTGGTGATACTGAATTACAATGGCAAAAAATTCCTGAAAGAATGCCTTGATTCTGTTATCAACTGCAGCTATCCCAACAAAAAGATACATTTACTTGACAACGCGTCAACAGATGATGACGTAAGTTGGCTGAAACAACACTACCCGCAAATCAATATTATTCAGAACAAACTGAACAACGGGTACTGTGCAGCCTACAACTTAGGTTTCTCCGCAGGCAAAGGAAAATACTTCATCTGCCTCAACAATGATGTAACCGTTCATCCGCAGTGGATAGAACACATGGTACAACTGGCCGAGTCGGATGAAAAAATTGCAGCCATCCAACCCAAGATTGTTTCCTACTTTGATAACAAAAAATTTGAATATGCCGGTGCCTCGGGTGGCATGATGGATGTTTTCGGCTACCCCTTTCTACGAGGCAGGTTGTTCAACACCATAGAAGAGGACAACGGACAATACGATGATGTAAGCGAAATCTTCTGGACCAGCGGTGCAGCCATGTTCATCCGCAAAGAGGCACTGGAGGTAACCGACACGCTGGACGAAACCATCGTTCACCACATGGATGAAATAGACCTGTGCTGGCGCATGAGAATGTGTGGTTTCAAAACGGTGGTACAGCCACTTTCCGTTATTCATCACATAGGAGGTGCCACCATTCAAACAAAAAGTTTCAGAAAGGTGTACTGGAACCACCGCAACTCCTTA